>JBFGKR010000053.1:0-9085 GCA_041576575.1 Arenicellales bacterium
CAAAGCCGGAGCGTACCTGCGGGTCAGGATGTGGTACTCACTGACCGTGGAATCGTCGGTCCGCGGACAGTGCCGACCGATGAAATCGACCGCCGAATTCGGTGGCGACAGAAATTTGCTCCGTCGTATAGTCAGCGCGTCAGCGCCGGTGGACCCGAATACTACGGCATAAACGTTGTTAACCATGTGGTGTTCGTGCTGGACGTGTCGGGGAGCATGGAGGGTGACGCCGAACGCTCTCCGACGGGACAGGTACTCCAGGAAGCAACTCGCCGAGCGACTCAAGGTGTCGGAAAACCCTGGCTGGGCGGCGTTCTTGACGCGGTCATCGATAAGACTGTTGCGCAGTTCAACAAATTAGCTGTTGCTAAACGTGAGCTCACGCCGGTCATCCGAAAGCTCCCGGAGACCATTCAATTCACGGTCCTGACTTTTGCAAATAACGTAGGCGCTTGGCAGCCGAATCTGGTCCCGGCGAATTCGGCCTTTAAAGGCAGCGCAGTCGATTACGTGAAAAACCTCTCGTCGGAGGGCGGCACGGCAGTGGCCCGCGCACTCGAAACGGCGCTGCGCATTGACGGAGTTCAGACGATTTTCTTCGTGTCCGACGGCCAACCTACAGACGCAACGCCAACGGAAGTCCTCGCCACCGTTCAAAAACTTAATTCGGGACGACATGTGCGGATAAACACCGTCGGTCTCGGCGCCGATCAGGACCGGGATTTTATGTCGACTCTAGCCGCCCAGAATGGCGGAACATACGTCAGCCGCATCGGTGGATTGTGACCCATGATCCGGTGTTTCGCCCGATCAGGGGTCGGTGACAAATGCGTCTCATTCAAGCCTCCGACAAACACGACGAACGATCCGATCCCAGGCACCCTGAAGTGTCGACTGCCCAAGGATTGCTCAAACGGCGCCATGAAGCGGCTTCGACCGAGAGGCATTGAACCGCTTGCTGCAACTCGTATGTCACCTACCGTGGTCGGAAAGCTGCGTTCGAAAAGGGGCGCAATCGGCAATATGCCGCGCCTTGTCCAACACTCTCGACGCCTTGCCTATCTACCCCCTCGACATGATCCAGCACTGGTGTGTGATGACAATTCTAATCCGCGGTCTCGCTTGTTCCCGTTTCTTACTGTCCGATCGGTCCTATCCAAAAGTTCCGCAATTCTCGGTTACGGCGGCGCTTTCTTAATCGCTGTAGTCCAAAACGATACCGATGGGGGCGCTGCCGTCTGAAAATTTGGCTATGCGGTCCGAGGAATAATAGTATTGACCCCCCACCGGTGAGCAACCTGGTTTCCCTCGCACTCGGTCCACGCCGACCGTTTTCATACCCCGTTCCAGGTGTCGATATATTATTGCTGGACTCGCGCAATCCCGGTTCTCTTTATAACTGTGACAAGCCTGATCTAAGGTCTTAGACCGGCAGCCGAACAATATAATTATCAGGGCCACAACACCGATGCCTTAATTCGTCACCACGCATGTATTGACGCCGACGATACGCATCACGCCGAGTTTCCTAGAGGTACTTATAGAAAAGGAAATGCGCACCACCAAGATCTCTAATTCGCTGAATAAATTTCAAGGTATTGTTTGCGGTATCCGCATGGGTGTACGGGCAAGAACGATTGAGATGTTTCTATCTATGGTCTGATCGATTGCGTGCTGTATCGATTTATCCTGTTTGTACTGCTCTTTCCAATCGAGCGTGTCCGCGTTCCACATGACCTTTCGATAGCCAAATTCCTCAACAATCTGATCGACCGTGGCATTACTAGCTCCATAAGGCGATCGAAATAGTCTCGACTCGACGACGTATTCCTTCAACAAATCATCAGCTTTACCGATTTCATAACGAATTTTCCACTTGGACGGTTTCGACGAGTCATTGTACCCGTATGAATGATTACCTATGCAGTGGCGTTCCTTTAAAGCACGTTCCAGGATCGACGCCCCGAACCTGTCTACGCTCACACCAAGAACAAAGAATGTTGCTTCAACTTTTTCAGTCGTAAGTGCGTCAATAACTTTTTTTGCTTAGGACTGGGGCCGTCATCAAAGGCAAGTCAAACCATCCCTGATTTGGACGTGGATTGTCTAGGAACAATTAGGTGCGATGAGGCAATTTTCCTTTTAGATTTCGCCTACATCGGTTGAAAACCAACTCCGAATCTCGCGCAAAACGAGCACCGAGCGCGGTGAAATCGAGCACCTCGTCTGCGAGGCGCCGCGCATGAGGAGGGAGGGCGCGTAAAACATGAGGACGCCGTATGCAGTGCCGGTCTAATCTTGCAGAGATTTGAGATAATCCATCAGGTTTTTGTAAGTTTCTTCAGTCATATTTTCCTTGCGGCACACGGTTATCGGCACTTTGGTCTTTCTCACGCGCTTCTTCAAATCCAAGGTCTCGTGGTGATCCGATTCCCAAGTTTTTTGCGGATCCTTGAGAAACATCTCCAACCACTCCTCGGAATGACGTTGGGTGACGCCCCTGAGGCCTGGACCAACCAGACGCCTGCTGTCCGGGTAGTGGCAGCTCTGGCAGTTTCCCTGCTCGGGGTCTTTAAAATATTCCTCGCCCTTGGTGGCGTCTCCCCGTGATAACGGAGCGGACGCCAACCACAGCAACAGCGCAAAAATCAACAAAGCCGAAAATGGTCGCATGGCGGCACGCTAAGCCTAACGAGTGGGGTTCAATCCGGATTCTACACCTCGCAGTGCGCGGCAGTCAGTATGAAGGTAACGTAGAGGAACTCTCTGTGGGGGCATCCGCATCTTTAGGAGCACCTACATTTACGCGGACGGTTTCCAGCGGCGATGTTTTTCCGAACACCTGCGGGGGCCCCTTTTACGCGAGCTGCGCGGACACAAGCGGCCGCGAATCAAACAATAGCGCTTACGAAGCGCCTCCCCAATAGATATTATGCTGTTCGATTTCAGGCGACGGCCTCGTTCGTGGGCACGAGTTTTACGAGATCTCCGTGGTCATGTCTAATCATCACCCCCAGAGCGGGTGGTATGATCAAAGCTTCCATTGCGGGGATACGGTTGTTGTCGGCAACCCTACTATTTCAAACAAAGCACGGGCGGTACATGTCGTACAACACAGCAAGGATCGTTTGTTGCGACTGATACGCGGTATCCTGAACCGGCGTGTATGGCCGGCGCAAAATCGTCGCAAACGCGACTGATCCCGGCCCTTCCCCGATTGAGCCATGAAGGGCGCTAGACCCTTCGGGCTGTGGCAACGAAGATAATCGCATGTGCGGCATTCTTGCATCGGTGAATCATCGCCTGGACGAAGCGCAAATCCTGGGCGCCGTCGAGTCGTTGCGCCATAGGGGCCCCGACGGCACAGGTGCCTATGTAGACGCTGAAAACGGCGTAGGACTGGGGCACACGAGGCTCGCGATTATCGACGTGGAGGGCGGTGCGCAACCGCTTTTTTCCGAAGACAAAAACGTGGTGTTGGTGTGCAACGGGGAAATCTACGATTTCGAGCGCCTACGTGAAGAGCTCGAATCGAAGGGGCACACGTTCGCAACACGAAGCGACTCCGAAGTAATTATTCATCTTTACGAAGAACACGGCTTTGGGTTCACCGACTATCTACGGGGCGAATTCGCTTTCGTGCTCTACGACAAAGTGCGGCGGCGGGTCATCGCATTGCGCGACCGTTTCGGGATCAAGCCATTGTATATTCACGAAGACAGCGGCAAATATTTGTTCGCATCGGAAGCCAAGGCCATCTTCGCGACAGGGTGCCACACCCCGGCCATCGATGTCGTAGCGGTCCGGGATTGCCTCAGCGGCGCGATACCGGATTCGATCTTCGAAGGCATCGGGGTGGTACCACCCGGATGTGCAATCGAGGTGGATTTGAAAACCGGACGGCATGTGGTACGCGAGTACTGGGACCTCGACTTGCCGGCCGAAACCGATCCCGTCGATGACGCTCGCGACATCGCTGCGGTGCGTGAGATGTTCGATGAAGCAGTGCGCCTGCGGCTCCGGGCGGATGTGCCCGTGGGGGTATACCTCAGCGGCGGCATTGATTCCGCAATAGTCGCGTCGGCCGTCGCCAAGCATCACACTGGCGCAATCAAAGTTTTCAACATTGCGTTTACGGAGGACGACGCGTTCAACGAGTACGGCTTCTCTAAAGAAATGGCGAACAAGATTGGTGCTGAGTTCCACTCGGTGACGTGCACACATGAAGTGCTGTTGGAAAACACGGAAGACGCACTGTGGGTGAGCGAGTTTCCATTTTTCAATTTCCACGGAGTCGGCAAGTATTGCTTATCGCGCCTCGCATCGGAACACGTAAAAGTTGTATTGACCGGTGAAGGGGCGGACGAGACCTTCTTGGGGTACGTGTGGTTCCAGCCCGGGAGCGGAGCGTTGTCGGACCAGATGTCCAATAAGGCCAAAGTCCGCAAAGCGCCCTCCGGCCGCCGGGCCCGGCGACTGATCGAAGCGCTGGGCTTCGTACCGATCGAGGAGCATGCGCTCACCATGACCTCGTGGGTACAACGGCTTTTTCGGGCGATGTTTCATCCTAGACATTCTGCGCGTCTACGCTCGCGCCCCGTAATCGAGGCCCTGCGTGCACGCGTGAAACGGGACAAGACCGATAAACTGACTTTGGTGCGACGCATCCAGTACTTCCTATTCAAATCGATGCTGGCGCCGTACATCCTGGGTACGTTGGGCGATCGAGCGGAAATGGCACATTCCATAGAAGGCCGCACACCGTTCTTGGACCATCGACTCTTCGACAAGACGCGCCGCATGCCCGACGATGTGAAGCTTCGCGACGGGGTCGAGAAGTACGTGCTGCGGGAAGCCTTTCGCGACCGGTTGACGGCTTCGGTCTGCGAGCGGAAGAAGTGGCCGTATGCTGCGCCGCCGTTGTGGATCCGGCGCGGACAAACGCCATCGCTCGACCGGCTCCTGGACCGCTACCTTTCCAAAGCCGCCATCGAACGAGCCGGCATCTTCAACTACTGGGTCTATCTGCTTCTGCGCGTTTGGTTCGGCTTGTTGTTCATCGACTGCCGACGGAAACGGCAGCTCAATATCGTGTTCCACCATTACCTCACCGTGCAAATCCTCGACGGGCTCTACGTCCAGGATTTTCGCGGCCACCTGCGCGCGAGAGAGCGAAAACGGCAGAGTTCGGCATCAGCATAAACCTGCACGCGGCGGGGTCGACGCTCGTCCTGCAGCGCGAGAATCCGCCGGACTCGGGACCTCCGCGCCTCTGGCGATAGCACGCCCGCGGCGGGGTGCGAATCTAGCGTGATTCCGGCGACGGTTCGAGTCAAGTCGTGCGAACCGGCGGTGGGTGAAATGGGCCCTCCCGATGTGCCGTTTACACCTCTTTTCAGAGCAAGCACGACCCTTGCGGTAAACGCGGACCCGCGCGCATCTTTCAGCCGCTTGCACCGAATTCTTGAATGAGATCTCTAGGTTCGGTCGTCTCAATTCGTGAATTCGCAAAGCGAATCGCCCGACCAGATCGGCCCGGGTCGAAGGATCCGCCGACTCCTGGTCGGAAACGTGAAACGGGGACAGACTGACCGATGTCATGCATTCATCTTAGAAAATGAATCTGTCCCTTTGTTTGGCTGGAACGAACGCGGAATCTGGGCTTCGTTCCACGCGGTGCTCGGAGCCGAGTAGTGAATTGTTTTCTAATACGACAAAATCCACTTCACCATGGTCGGTGCATCATCTTCCGAGAGAAGTTGCATATTGTGCGCATTTTCATACGGACCAGTACTTTCTTTGCTAAGTTTGTAGGTCAGCAGTTCTTCCGCCCATTTGTTACAGCGGCGTCTGGCAGCCACTTCTTTGAAAGATGGTCCACGAAGTCTTGAATCGGCCGCATGGCAGGTCAGACAAGCATATTCCTTTTCTTCCATCAAGGTCATGGCTTGCTGCGTCATACGAGCGTGTACCGCGTGCGGCACCGCCTCCCTGCAAACGCCGGGAGTGAGTGTTAAGCTCCCGTCAGGGTCAGCCGCGACGCCCCATCCAGCCGGTTCCAGCACCTTGCGAAGTTGTTGCACGTCCAGAGGTTGTGCAGCGATCGTTTTCGAAATGTCCTGCGCCAATGCGCCGCCGCTTCCGGAATCCGCCGCCATCGCCGTTACACTTCCGTGAAGAATCGAAAGGCTGAATGCCAGTCCGATAAGCACACTCAAAGAGGCCTTTAGCAGTCTCGTTGCTTGCATGTTTCCTCCTGAATTGAAACATTCGAAATAAAATTAGAAACAATCACCGGCAGGCGCGCCCCCAAAACCTGCGCTCGTAGAATAGCGCACGGCGTATTCCGCCGCTTTGATCGTGATCAAAACAGGCGCAGACAGCCGAGCGATGAGACGGGACCCGAGCCCGTGGTGTGATGCTAGGCAACGCACACGCGGCGCGCACTCATGAAGCCCTAGTTTGGATCGCAACCCTGTTGCGCGCCTCGGCGCCGATCAAGGTGCGGCATCAAACGTTTTCCAAAGCACGCGCGGCATACGTGTACATACGCAACGGCCGTGAAGTCCGTGGAATGGCGTATCTCGAACGGCACACAATTCGCAATGCGGCGACTCGGAAGAGCGGCATCAACCGGCGAGTCGAACGCGGGCGCACATAGAACTGAGTATCTTTTTCCCTTTAGTCGAACACTCGTTTCAGAAATCCGGCAGCACGTCCGCGAAAGCGCCTGCGATCACCCCGTATCCAGCAGCGTTTGCGTGAATATTCGGACCCACAGGCGGGCCCACACACATGTAGGTCCATTGGCAGATCAATGCCACGTTAATCGGCACGAAATGATGCGGCGGGGGAAAGGGAATCATTGTGGAAAAGTCGTCCGATTGAAAGGCGCCGGCCACATCCGCCACCGGCGCCCCGAAGACGCCGTAGATGGCACCAAGAACAGACGTGTTCAGTATGCCTGCCAGGTCTGCCGACTGAAAAGCCAAAGCCTGACCGGCAGGACCGGTCAACCAGAACGCCAGGAACGTGTTGTAGTAGTTCATTCCCAAGATGGGCGTGTCCGGGTGTGCGGCTTCGCGCAAAGCTGTCAGAATGTCGGGCAGATTTACGCTTATCCGATCGATGGCGTCGAAAATACAGGGGATATCCACGTCGGGAACGACAATGCAGCCGGCCGCCAAAATGTCGTTGACGCCGACGTCAATGGTGACCAGCTCGACCTTGTCCTTGTGGGCCCGCAAGAAACTGACTGCTTCGGCAAGCTGCGATCCTTTTGGATACTTGCAGATCCCGCCCTCCAGCATGGTCTGGGTCGTCTCCCCCGGACACCCCAGTTTGACAAGCCGAATCTTGCGAAACTGCGTTTTGATTATGTCGAACAACCGATCGGCGTAGCCGTCGTTTGTTCGCTGATTCGTGCCGCTGGCATCGGGTTGGATCCCGACCGACAACGATGTGCCGAGCGACACGTAGTAACGAACTGCGTTATTGTCGGCCGCGGCTGTCGACGGTAGCACCAGAATCGATACCAACAGCCCTGCATAGCGATGTGTCTTCGTGTTCAAAGTCATGGTGCTCGCTCCTCCCGTTGCGCGTATTGGAATCTTAAATCTTCCCCTCACACGCGTCGGATATCAACCGAAGGAACGCTCTGATTCTTTCGGTTATTTGATATCCTGCCCAAACTACCGTCGTGATATCTTTCCAAAGGCGAGCCGAAGCATTTTATGATGTGTATTTAGGTAGGAAGGAACCGTGATCCTGTGCGGCAAAACCCTAAGGCTGTTTGCGGGACTCGTCTTGTTCGCCATCGCGACCGCTACCGCGGCGCAAGAACCCGGCCCGGTGACAAAAAAGCGCATCAATGCGGCCTCGTCCCCGCTCTCTGCAGCGGCCCAGAAAAACATGATACCTATCCCCGCGGGCCAATATCCCATTGGCTACGAGCGAGGACGGCCGACGGCCCGCCCGGCACATGCCGTACCGATTCGCGCCTTCGCCATCGATAAGACGGAAGTCACCAATGCACAGTTCGCCGAGTTTCTAAACGCGCTGGAGCTAGAAGTTAGGGCCGACTTTTCGTATTCGGAGGCGAGGACCCGTCACTTTAGCGAAGCATCCTGGCCCGAGCTTCTGGAGATGGGGATCCGGGCCGATCTCTACCCGCTTATCGGTCTCGACGACGACCAGGTTCGCATTGGGGCGCGAAACGGGCGGTTTGTCGCGGCCGACGGATTCGAGGACCACCCGGTTGCCGAAGGCACGTGGCGGGGAGCGCGCGATTACTGTGCCTGGCGCGGCGCGCGGCTGCCCAGCGAAATCGAATGGGAGGCGGCGGCGCGCGGCAAGGAAGGTCGCAGGTATCCGTGGGGCCATGCACGGCCCAATGGGGAATTGGTGTACGCCGGGTATCCCTCGGGTGTGACGGCACCCGTGGGATCACGGCCAAGCGGCGCCACGCCCGAGGGGGTTCTGGACATGGCGGGCAGCATGGCGGAGTGGACCGCGTCTCTGTTCAGGCCCTATCCATACCGCGCGGACGACGGCAGAGAGGATCAGGCATCACCCGGAGAACGGGTCACTCGGGGCGGCGATTATCATTTCGACACCGAAGCGGACAAGCTCACGGGGTATTTTCGCGATGGTTTCTCTCGGGCCCCGCAGAACGGTCACCGCCATATCGGCTTTCGCTGCGCCCGGTCGCTCGACTGAAGTTTCCGGGGTCGGTGACAAATGAGACGCTTTTGTCACCGACCCCGCATTTTTAAAATCGGTCCGAAAAAAACCGCGCCAATTCCTCGACAACGACCTCTGGTACTTCCTCGGGCAAAAAATGACCGCAATCCAGAGCCCGTCCTTGCACCTGCGTGGCACGCTCCCGCCACACATCCAGCACTTGGAATTTTCGATTCACCAGCCCCTCGGCGCCCCACAGAACCAGCAACGGGCAGGCGACCTTCTTGTTCAGATCCTGCTCGTCGTGCCGCAGATCGATACTGGCGGCCGCCCGGTAGTCCTCGCAGGACGCACGAATCGTTGCCGGATTGCGGAAGCAACGCAAATACTCCGTCAAGGCTCC
>JBFGKR010000054.1:0-9062 GCA_041576575.1 Arenicellales bacterium
CGAATGACGGCGCCGGCGATCGGGCGGCCGGGCGCCGCGCCGGAGCGAAATGCGTAGCCGTAGCTATGGACGGAGCGAAGCGCAAGGCCGGGCGTTCGAGACCCCCCCGCGTCGGGACAGGCACCGGCCTCCTTACCAAGCGTCGCCTCGGACGTTTCACACGTCGTTGCGCACACAGGATATGGGCCCTTCTTGTGGCCCCTTGCTGCACTACGCGGGCAAGCTGGGAACTCCGGACACGAAGCGGATCATCGCGTCGACGACGACGTCTCGATGCGATCGATGCGGGATATGTCCGCAATCTTGCAGGATTACCACGCGCACGGGTCCGGCCGTCTGTTCCCCTATCGCGGTAATCTGGTTGAGGGTGCCGTATTCGTCGTCTTGGCCCTGTATAACTAATGTTGGGCAATTAACACCCGGCAGCTGATCTTCAATGTTCCAACGACGGAATTCCGGCCGCAGCCAGGTGTCGTGCCAAGCCTGGACCAGGGTGTCCGTGTTGCCACCGTGATAACGTTCCAGGTTCTCCCTGAGGTCCGAATTCTTCAAGGTACGGTGGGCGCGCCGAATTCCCTCAAGAGTGTGATCTTCCACGAATACGTGGGGCGCCTCCAGCACCATTCCCTGCAATCCTGCTGGCCGCTGACTGGCGTAGAGCAGTGCAATGGAAGCTCCGTCGCTGTGGCCGATCAGAAATGCTTGGCGCACGCCACAGGCAGCGAGCACCTCGGGGAGCACCGCCCATGCTTCTCTGTGCAGATAATCGCTGCCGCGCCCGCCCGTCATCGGCGTCGAACGGCCGTGCCCCTGTCGACTGAAGTTGAGGGAGCCGAAGCCGGTCTTTGTGGTTAGTACGGCGGGCAGATCTCTCCACGTCGCGGCGCACCCCAAAGCATCGTGCAACCAGACCAAGGTCGGTGCCTGCTGCGGCCGCGGCCCGATCCAGGCAATTTCCAGGCGCTGCCCGGCGAGTTCCAGGAACGCCGGTACCGTACTCATCGATATGCCGGAATGGAATGGGTTCTCATTCAGAGCTTAACGACGCGCGTTCACGACTAGCGCTCAACCGGCAACACGGACGCCGTTCTTCGTCTTTGTCGCAAGTGTCGCAGTCCGCTGCGTGCCTGCCGCCTTCCGGAATCAGACGTTAGTGTCGCATATCTACGGCTCCGTGCCGAGCGTGAACGTGTGCTTCATCAGATAGGCCGGCGCTCGTTCCGCGGTGGTCGAATCCGGTCGCACGCTACCTCGACGCCGGACGATTTCCGGCGCGGTCGCGCCCGATTCGATTCTACAAAAACGATTATCTGTGGTTGGCCTCTGAAGCTGCGCTGAAACTTGTCATACGACGACTAGTCGGCGGTGGGCTATTCCCGTATTATTGTCAATCCGCCGATCGCGTGGACGAATCGGAGAGACCGGTACCGCACGCGAGGCCGGCGATGCAGACGTCGCTTTAACATGAACTGTCGAGTATGAAAATCCCAGATAAGAAAATCGCCGTATTAACGATATCCATCGCGCTGCTCGGCGGATGTGGAGGCAACAGTACAAGCAGCGGCATAGGCGGAAGCCAGGGACCCACTCCTCACGACGGCGAATGGCAGTTTGTCGCCGCCGTTGCGGTTTCCGTCGGCGACACCGCGGGGGACTTCGTTCACACTTCAAACGTGATCATCAATCCGGATGGATCGGTTGTCATCGCTTCTACAAACTCGGATTGTTCGATAACTGCAAAGGCATCCGGCAGCGTGCTCACCTACGAGGAACGATGTTCATTTGGAAGCGGGTGCATCGTAACATTTGCGACTCAGGCAGGAATCGTCGGAGATAATCTGTCGGCGCCCATCGGACCCGAACGATTTGTATGCTCCGGGGAGGCAACGAGCTACTCCGGTAATTTAATCGGTACCAAGTGCGACCCCGCGTGTGCACCGCCCCCGACCCGTACACCGATACCGACACCGACACCGACAGCGACACCCACCAGTTGAGACATCTCCGCACGACAGGTTCGCAAACGGCGTAACTACGAACGAGAACGGCTATGAGCAATCAGGATCATTTCTGGCGCGCGCCGCCGCGTGCTTGGGCACCGGCGGACTGGAGTGTGGGCACGCTGCACCCCCGCGCCGACATGCGCGAGGACGAAGACGGTTTCGAAGTCAACGTGGATTTACCAGGCGTGGATGAACAGTGCATTCAACTTACGCTGGACAACAATGTTCTCACGATATGGGGACAAGTCGCCCCGAACAAGCGGGAGCGCGCGGGAAGTTTTCACATCATGGAACGTGCAGCGGGAGCGTTTCGTCGCTCGATTCCGATTCCCGCCAAGGTGGACGAAACCCGCGCCAGCGCCTCGTTTCGAAACGGACTATTGACCGTGTCGCTGCCTAAGGCGGAACCCGGCGAACCCGGCGGAAAACGAATACCGATACAGTCGACGTGAATCGCGAAGTCGTGCGGCGGAGGGAGAAACGACGCGTTGTACGCGCCCTTCGGAGCAGCCTTCCGCAGTCCAGTGGTCTAAGACCCCTCACGGAGCATTGGATCCTGGAAAGCCCGTTGCGGGGCGCATTTTTTTGGAGGTTCTGGCATGAGAACGAATAACGATTGCATCTTCTGTAAGATCGTCGCGGGAGATATCCCTTGTTTCAAGCTTTTCGAAGATGCGCACACACTCGCCTACATGGATATCAATCCGGCCAATCATGGGCACGCGCTGGCGATACCGAAAGAGCACTGGGAAGACGTTTATGTAGTGCCAAATCCGTTGCTGGGTGCCACCGTGCAGACGGCCAGGGGCGTGGCGGTGGCGGTGAATGCCGCTCTCCGACCCCACGGCGTCAACCTGGTGCAGGCCAACGGTCCCGGTGCAGCGCAGTCGGTCCTGCATTTTCACATACATATTCTGCCGCGAGTTGAAGGGGACGATTTGCGTTTGAATTGGGGGCTGAAGCCGGGCGACATGGCGGAGATCGAGGCAAATTTCAAGAAAATCCAGGCGGCGCTGGAGTAGCGCACCGATCGAAGGCGCGCGCCTGGCCCCGAAACGCCCGCAAAAGCTTGCCAGTCAAATCCCCCATGATTTGTGGGATAGATAAACTGTCGTGGTAGAATGCGAAACGCGCGCGGCGATGGTGTTGCGCGCGAAATATAAAAAAATCCACACGCCGTATTCCGGTACCGCTAGAGGATGTCTACCGAGGGCCTAGATACCTTTCCAAAGCTGCTGCTCGACCGCGCAAAGCGATTCGGCAGTCGCTCCGCAATCCGGGAAAAGGACTACGGAATCTGGCAGACCTGGAACTGGCGCCGGGTTGAAGCGGAGGTCCGGGCGTTGGCTTGTGGCCTCGCGGCACGCGGATTCACCCGGGGGGACAAGCTGGCGATCATCGGCGACAACCGACCTCGCCTCTACTGGGGAATAGCAGCGGCCCAGGCGCTCGGCGGGATACCCGTGCCCGCTTATCAGGACGCCGTGGCCGACGAGATGCAGTACGTCCTCGAACACGCCGGGGTCAAGTTCGTGCTCGTTGAGGACCAGGAGCAGGTCGATAAGGTGCTCGAGATCCAGGACCGATGTCCGTCGTTGAAGGAAATCATATTCGACGATGCGCGCGGTCTGCGTAACTACGACCGCACGCATTTGCACGATTTTGAAGACATTCAGCAGGCTGGACGCGAATTTGATCAGAAGAACGCCGATTTCTTCGAACAGCAGATCGCTCAAGGCCACGGCGGCGACGTCGCGATCATCCTCTATACTTCCGGCACCACCGGACGCCCAAAGGGTGTCGTACTAACGTATGACAACGTGCTCATCACCGCCCGCAACGGCGCCAGTTTCGACAACCTGACCGCGGACGAGGAGGTGCTCGCGTATCTGCCCATGGCGTGGGTCGGGGACCATATCTTTTCGTACGCCCAATCCTACGTGACGGGGTTCTGCGTCAGCTGCCCGGAGAGTGGCGCCACGGTAATGCACGACTTGCGCGAGATCGGTCCAAGCTATTTTTTTGCGCCGCCCAGAATATTTGAGAATCTGCTGACATCGGTGATGATCCGCATCGAAGACGCGGCGCTGCCGAAAAGAAAACTGTTCGACTATTTTATGCGGTTGGCGCGCCGCGTGGGCCCCGATATTCTGGCCGGTAAAGAGGTGTCATTGGTGAACCGCATGGCGTACTACCTCGGGCATTTGGTCGTCTACGGTCCGCTGAAAAGCAACATGGGAATGAGCCGAATCCGCTTGGCCTATACAGCCGGAGAAGCAATTGGCCCGGATATCTTCGACTTCTACCGCTCGCTCGGGATTAACGTGAAGCAACTTTACGGGCAGACCGAGGGCGCGGTCTTCGTGACCTTGCAGCCCGACGGAGAGGTGTTCCCCGACACCGTGGGCAAGCCGGCGCCCGAAGTGGAGATAAAAATCACGGACAACCGCGAGGTCGTCTACCGGAGTCCGGGAGTTTTCCACAGCTATTACAAGAACCCCGAGGCCACGCGCGAGACCAAGACCGAGGACGGTTGGGTTCACACCGGAGATGCGGGTTTTTTCGACGAAAACGGACACCTCAAAATCATCGACCGCGCCAAAGACGTGGGCAAATTGAACGACGGCTCCATGTTCGCGCCCAAATACATCGAGAACAAGCTCAAGTTCTTCCCCCATATAAAAGAGGCGGTGGCATTCGGTCATCAGCGCGATTACTGCACGGCGTTCATTAACATCGACCTCGAAGCGGTGGGCAATTGGGCGGAGCGGCGTAATCTGGCGTATTCCAGTTATCAGGAATTAGCGTCGCGTCCGGAGGTGTACGAACTGGTCCAAGAAAGCGTAGAGAAAGTAAACGAGGACCTGGCGCGGGACCCGAATCTGGCCGCGTCGCAGATTCGTCGGTTTCTCATCCTGCACAAGGAACTCGACGCGGACGACGGGGAGTTGACGCGCACGCGCAAGGTGCGCCGCAACCTCATCTTGGAAAAATACCTACCGCTGATCGATGCGCTGTACAGCGATGTACAATCCTGTTACGTCGAGACGCAGGTTACCTTTGAAGATGGACGCACGGGAAAAATTGCAGGAGACCTGCAGATCCGGGATTTGGCGGCGCAACCTCTAATGGAGGCGAGCTGAAATGACTCCGGAGCGAAAATTCGGCGATGTGATCCTCAGTGTGGAGCACATTACGCTGACATTTGGCGGCGTGCTGGCGCTGGAAGACGTGAGCTTCGACATACGGGAGAGCGAGATCCGCGCCATCATCGGTCCCAACGGCGCGGGTAAGAGTTCCATGCTCAACGTCATTAACGGTTTCTATCACCCGCAGGAAGGTCAGATCATGTATCGGGGTGCAACGCGCTCAAAGATGAAACCGCACTACGCGGCATCGCACGGAATTGCCCGAACCTTTCAGAACATCGCGCTGTTCAAGGGCATGTCCACCCTCGACAACATCATGACCGGACGGAATACGAAGATGAAACGGGGCTTGTTTTGGCAGGCGATACGGATAGGGCCGGCGATGACCGAGGAGATAAAACACCGCGATTATGTGGAACACATCATCGATTTCCTCGAAATACAGGCAATCCGGAAGACTCCGGTGGGACGGCTTCCGTACGGTATGCAGAAACGCGTTGAACTTGGGCGCGCGCTCGCCGCGGAGCCCGATCTATTGCTTTTGGACGAGCCGATGGCCGGCATGAATGTGGAAGAAAAAGAGGACATGTGTCGATTTATACTGGACGTCAATGAGCAGTTTGGGACGACCATCGCCTTGATCGAACACGACATGGGAGTGGTGATGGACATCTCCGATCGGGTCGTCGTGCTGGATTACGGTAAGAAAATTGCGGACGGTACGCCCGACGAGGTACGGGCAAATCAAGACGTGATCGACGCCTATCTTGGGATCAGTCAGGAAGAAGTTGGAGCGGTGAATTAACGCCAATGGGTTCCGAATTATTGTTCTTCAGTGAAACCGTCATCAGCGGATTGATGGCAGGGGTTATGTATTCCCTCGTCGCCCTTGGGTTCGTGCTCATCTTCAAGGCCTCGGGAATCTTTAATTTTGCCCAAGGAGTCATGTGTCTTTTCGCCGCGTTGGCGTTGTACGATTTTCTTTCCGCGGACGGGTGGGCGAGCCAGTTGTTGGGATTCACCATTCCGCTGTGGCTCGCCATCGTGCTGACTATCGCCGTGATGATCGTGTTGGCTTGGCTCATCGAAAGGTTGGTGCTGCAGTATCTGGTGAAGCAGGATCCGATCATATTATTCATGGCTACCATCGGCCTTGCGTACGTCCTCGAAGGAGTGGGCGACATCCTTTTTGGCTCCGACGTCAAACCGCTGGACATCGGCATCCCGCAGGGTGCGTCGGACTGGGCCCTCGACACGATGGGTTTGTATGTCGAAAAACTGGAGGTGGTAGCGGCGGTTACGGCGGCGTTGTTGGTGGCCGTGTTGGCGGTGTTTTTTCAAAGGACCCGAATCGGTCGCGCGCTGCGAGCCGTAGCGGACGACCATCAAGCGGCACTCAGCGTGGGGATTTCGCTCCGTGCCATCTGGGTCATCGTTTGGTCGGTCGCCGGGATCGTAGCGCTCGTAGCCGGCATTATGTGGGGCACCAAATCCGGGGTTCAGTTCTCGCTTTCGCTCATCGCTCTGAAGGCATTGCCCGTGTTGATTCTCGGCGGATTCACCTCGGTACCGGGTGCCATCGTCGGCGGCTTGATCATCGGGGTGGGCGAAAAGGTTGCGGAAGTCTATGCGGGACCGCTGGTAGGCGGCGCCATCGAAAACTGGTTTGCGTACATGCTGGCGCTGGCGTTTCTTCTGTTTCGACCTCAAGGCCTGTTTGGGGAACGAATCATCGAGCGCGTCTGAGGACCGGATCAGGCGGCGTAAACATGTAAATTCAAGGAGTTAATCAAACGAGAGCGCAGCATGATTTACCGGGAAAACGGGCAATTCAAGACTAGCTATCAAGCCGACCAGGCGATCTTTCCCATCGCCCAGGACCGCTGGTTTGTGTACGCCAGTATCGCCGCGGCCTTCCTGGTGGTCCCGTTTGTCATCGACGACTACTGGGCAAACGCGGTTTTTCTTCCCTTCCTTGCGTACGCGATGGCCGCCATTGGATTGAACCTGCTGACCGGATATTGCGGGCAGGTGTCTTTGGGAACCGGCGGTTTCATGGCCGTGGGCGCTTATTCCACATTCAAGCTCGTCACCTTGTTCCCGGAATTAAATTTTATTGTCGTGGTCCTGCTGTCGGGCGCGATCACCGCCGTCGTGGGGGTTCTGTTTGGTATTCCCAGTTTGCGTATCAAAGGATTTTACCTGGCGGTAGCGACGCTGGCCGCGCAGTTTTTCCTCGTTTGGCTCTTCAACAAAGTGGGTTGGTTCTTCAATTACAACGCCACCGGACAGATCACCATGCCACCGCTGGAAGTGTTCGGGGTGTTGGTCACCGGCCCCAGAGCCACACCGGCGGCGAGTTATCTGTTTTGCCTCAGTTTCGTCGCCGTATCTGCGCTCGCCGCAAAAAATATCGTGCGCGGCCGAATAGGCCGGTCGTGGATGGCGATTCGCGACATGGACATTGCCGCCGAACTCATCGGCATTCGGCCGCTCGAGGCCAAGCTGTCGGCGTTCGCGGTGAGTTCGTTTTACGTCGGCATGGCCGGATCGCTGTATTTCGCCGTGTGGCTCGGTTCCGCCGAGCCCATCGAAGCATTCGGCATCGACCAGTCCTTTCTGGTGTTATTCATGATCATAATTGGTGGTCTCGGCAGTATACTCGGCTCCTTCTTGGGCGCCGCGTTCATGGTGCTGATGCCGATATTTCTAAAAAATTTCATGGTCGACGGACTCGGTGTAGAGGTTGTAACCGCCAAGCACGTCGAGATAATGCTGATGGGTGTGCTCATTGTTTTCTTTCTGATTGTTGAGCCGCACGGTTTTGCGCGGCTGTGGCAGATCGGCAAGGAAAAGTTGCGTCTTTGGCCGTTTCCGCATTGATCCGGCCGGGTTCGGAACTTAAGTGGGTATGCAATCTTACAACTACCAAAAGAGAGGAGGCTAACATGACGTTCAAGCGAATGATGGGCGCGGCGATCGCCGCCATACTGGCGTCGCCCGTGGTCGTATTCACGGCCCATGCGTACGAGTTGGTGCTGCCGTCGCTGGATTATCGCACTGGACCGTACGCGCCCAACGGCATTCCGTTTGCCAATGGGTATTTCGATTATTTAACCATGCTCAACGAGCGCGATGGCGGCGTGAATGGGGTCAAGATCAAGATCGTACAGTGCGAGACGGCCTACAACACCAAGCAGGGCGTAGAGTGCTACGAAAAAACCAAAGACACGCCGCCGTCGGGGGCCTTAGTCTACCAGCCGCTTTCCACAGGCATCACCTACCAGATAATTCCCAAGGCGTCTGTGGACAAGATACCCGTGCATTCGATGGGTTACGGTCGCACCTCGGCGGCGAATGGGAAGGTGTTCGAATGGATTTTCAATTTTCCAGCCACATATTGGGACCAGGCAGCGGTATTCGTTAAGTATATTGGCGAACAAGAGGGCGGCATGGACAAGCTCAAAGGGAAAAAGATCGCGCTGGTCTACCACAATTCCGCCTATGGGAAAGAACCGATCCGCACTCTTGAGACGGCAGCGGAGAAATTCGGCTTCGAATTCATGCAATTGCCGGTAGATCACCCCGGCCAGGAACAGAAGGCGACGTGGCTGCAGATCCGCCGCGAACGCCCGGACTGGGTGTTGATGTGGGGCTGGGGCGTCATGAATCAGGTAGCCGTTAAAGAAGCGGTCTCGATACGCTATCCCATGGATCGCTTTCTGGGTGTGTGGTGGTCCGGATCCGAAAACGACGTACTTCCGGCCGGTGACGGCGCAGACGGCTATCGCTCGGGTGCGTTTCACGCTCCGGGCGACAACTTTCCGGCCCATGCGGATATAAAGAAACACGTCTACGACAAGAACATGGGTGGCGGAGAACGCGACCGCATCGGCGAGGTGCTCTACAA
>JBFGKR010000055.1:0-8981 GCA_041576575.1 Arenicellales bacterium
CATGGAGGGGCGGCCTGCGATGATAATCAGATCCGAAGGCTGCAATCCGGCGGTCATTTGATCCAGGTCGGCGAATCCCGTGGAGACTCCGGTGACCGGATCTTTGGTGGCATACAACTGCTCTACCCGTTCCAGGGTCTGCTTGAGCAACCCCTGGAGCGGAAGGAAACTGCCCCCACGTTGACCGCCCACTTGCGCGATCTCAAAGATCAGCTGCTCGGCACGATCCAGCACCTCGCCCGGACTGCGTCCCTGCGTGTTATAGGCTTGACTGACGATCTCGTTTCCGCGGTTGATCAATCGACGGAGAATCGCGCGTTCGCGTACGATTCGTGCGTACGCGGCCACGTTGGACGTGTTCGGTGTGTTCTGCGCCAATGTCCCCAAGTAGACGAGGCCCCCGACGTTTTCGAGCTCTCCGACATTGTTCAACCATTCAGACACAGTGATGACGTCGGCCGGCTCGTTTTGTTCGTAAAGCGCGCAGATTGCCCGAAAGATAGTCTGATGGTCGCCTCGATAAAAATCTTCGGCCCCGACTTCGGTATTGATCTCGTCGATCAGTTGATTTTCCAGCATCAAGCCGCCCAGTACCGACTGTTCCGCTTCGATCGATTGCGGAGGCAGCCGTAAGCGTTCGCTTACCGCGTCGGTACGGGCAGAAAGCGTGGGTGTGGTCATTGGAAAACGGAGATTAAAGACCCTTTCTTCAGTGCTCGGGTAACGATAACGTAAAAACCGCCGTGGCGGCAATCGACCCTCTGAGGACTCGATAAATACAGGGCCGGGCGGTCTGACGAGGGTTCCCCCGTCCGCGCGTGCGACCGTTTACTCCTCGGGAACGACCTCGACGAGGATGGATAAATGTACTTCCGGGTGTAAGCTCACCGCGACTTCGTGTTCGCCCAGCGACTTCAATGGCCCTTCCGAGAGGTGAATTTCGGATTTTTGCAGTTCGTGACCGCAACGCTCCATTTCCTCCGCGATGTCGACCGTAGAGACCGAGCCGAACAGCTTGCCGTCTTCGCTCACGCGACGTGCCACGGTGATCTTAAATCCGCTCATTGCCTCGGCGCGCCGACGCGCAAGGACCAGCTTGTCTGCGGCGGCGTCTTCCAACTCCCGTCGCCGTTGTTCGAATTTTTTGCGGTTCTCCGCCGTTGCTGGCGCCGCTTTTCCTTGGGGGACCAGATAATTGCGTGCATATCCAGGTCTGACTTTGACAAGATCGCCGAGATCGCCCAAATTTTGTATTTTTTCCAGCAAAATCACTTCCATGGATATCTCCTAGCGATGTCCGTCTGTATAGGGCAGCAGCGCCAGATAACGCGCCCTTTTTACCGCTCGGGCTAGCTGCCGCTGATACCTGGATCGTGTGCCGGTATTTCGGCTGGGAATGATCCTGCCGGTCTCGCTGATGTAGTTTTTCAGCGTCGCCAAATCCTTGTAATCGATTTCGTCGACGTTCATCGCGGTAAATCGGCAGTATTTTCGCCTGCGATATGGCCTAGCCATTTTTATCGTCACCCTCCTCTTCGCGTGTTTCCACTATGTTCGGTGCATCGACCGCCTCGGCCGCTTCGCTGTCCGAGGGCGTCTGTTCCGGCTGCCCGGCGGCGACCACGTCCTCATCGATTCGGTCGTCCGTCTCTTTATGCTCGGCAGATGTGTCGTCCTCCTTAGCCGACGCCGACTCGGCCCGTTCTGCCGCGGCACGAGCCGCGGCCTCGCGTTCGCGCTCCTCTTCGACCTCCTTCATCATCGGGGACGGATCCGAGATGGCGTGATCTCGGACGAGCACCAGAGACCGCAACACCGCATCGCTGAAGCGAAAGGCGTTCTCGATTTCATCCAGGTTGTCTTTGCGACATTCGACATTCATCAGCACGTAATGCGCTTTGTGCACTTTGTTGATGGTAAAGGCAAGTTGCCGACGGCCCCAATCTTCCAGACGATGGACACGTCCGCCGTCCTTCTCGATCATCGACTGGTACCGTTCTATCATTGCCGGCACTTGCTCGCTCTGGTCTGGATGGACCAGAAATACGATTTCGTAATGTCTCACGAGGGCTCCTTACGGTTTAGACAGCCTCCCGTCGCGGCGGTGAGGCAAGGAGGTATGACAAAGAGGAGCGGATTGTAGAGTAATTGGAGCGCCTGCGCAAAGGTTCCCACGTCTCCGTCCTTTACGCTCTTTGCACAGGAATTTCGCGCCACGTCCGCTGGTTTGCGACGCGGGCGCGGCCGCCCTCGGGGCACTGATTAAGACGGTTTCTCGGCAGCGAGCTCCGAGCAAGCGACATCGCCAACAACACGTCGATGGGAAAAAATTCAATCAGATTGGCGAACAGACTGGCCAGACCCAGGACGATCAAGAGAGGCCTCGTCTGCCGGTCTCGGATCGCACATTGGACCCAAAGCGCGTAGAAGGCGAGACATCCGACCATACCTGTTTGTGTCAGGAGGGACTGCGGGGTCGAGTCGCTCCCGGCGTAGGGCCCGAGAGCCGGGACCGACGCCCCGGCGCCCGCCAGGTAGCGAATCCAGTGGAAAGCCGCGTTGGAACCGACGCCCAATCCGTCGCCGAATAACACGGTGCCCGCGCTGCGCGCGTCCGCCAACACCTCCACTATCTTATCCACCCTCCCCAGCAGTGACGCCATCACATCGGGACGTCCGGTCAGCCAAGGCGACGCCCACAGCACCATACCCGCAAGCGAACATAGCGCCGCAATTCGCGCACCTCGGGGCAGATTCGCGCGCGCCAACACCGCGTGCACTGCAACGAGCACGAACAGCAGCATTGCCGAGGCAGACCCTGAGGCCGCAACCACAACAGCGGTGACGCACACCGCCAGGAATTTCCAACGCTCGGACGAGTCGGCACAACACAGGAAAGCCGAGAGCGCGACCGCGGCAAAAAGACCCAATGACGTCGGTTGCAGAAACACGCCCACGGCGCGATCTCCGAACCACGAGGCGAAGGCCCCGCCGGTATAGACATCCAGCCCCCACAGCAGTTCGAAGGGCAGCAGGCTCGCTTGTAATAATACTAGATATATCAGATATTTAGAAAGTATTCCTAAAGTATTTATAGAAGCAAATCGCGCGGAGGTCGAGAGCACCGCCAGAAACGCCAAGCTGCGCAGCGCGGGAATTAGGAAGACGTTTCCATAGTGCCGCCAGGACTGGACTGCCGCGATTAACATCGATGCGGCGAACAGCAGCAACAAGGGTTGTCTCCAGGAGCGAGCACCGTCGCCGCTGCGCCACCACCACCAGGCAAACAGGCCGACGAGGACAGCGACTACGCCGTACTTGGCCGCTTTTGCTGCCAGCTGGAACCGAGACAGAGAGTAAAGACGCACCAAGGACGCGCTTTGAAACCGGCGCGCGTGCGGCCACACTGGATCGGACCTGTCCCGCAAGCGGAAACTGGATTTTTGCTCGATGTAGCGTTGATACTGGGGAGCGTCTACAAATCCCGTGCGTTTCAACCAGAACACAGCGCCGTTAGCGACCGCCGCCAAGCAGAGCACGATCGCTACGCCATGGACGATTCCGCGCGGGAAAGGACTTTTGGTCAAAACCGATTCGAATCGTCGTCGACGATCGCCTTCAGCCCCGGCAACGCCGCCGGTGTGTGCGGATACGAAATCTCGGTTATTCGCCTGCATTCCGACACCTGCGCGCAAAATTCAAGGTGCGCCGCCATCAACGCTTCCGGAAACAAGCGCGCGCCGACGGTGTGCCGGGCAAGGCACAAGGTCGCTTCGCTCGACGACAATCTGCGTGCAGTGGGACGGTCCGCGCATCCCGGTCTGAGGACGTAGAGTCGCTCAACGCGGATCGGCGCCGGGTTAACAAACTGCTGCGCATCGCTGAGCTTGCGTTGCGGAAATGTCGGCAGGCTGTAGAGCGCTCCCTCCATCATCACGGGTGCGATGTCGTCGGCCATTCGGCATGCCGTCGGCTGGTGGTCGGGCCACCATGCAGCAACGGTCGATTTTCCGCATCCCGACTCACCGAGAAACAGGATTGCTCCACCGCGTTCGACCACGGCGCTGGCGTGCAAGCACCACCGATGCTGCAGCGCTAAGGAAAACACCAATACCGGTCCGAGCAGCACCGCGATCGCCGTTGCCCGGTCGCTGCTCCGTTCCAGCAATTGAACCCACCGGCCGTCATCGCGCACAAAATATCGCGTGGTCCCCGTTTCGACGACATAGCCACCCGCCACGCGCAGGCATCGCACGCTCGCTTGTTCCCCGCTGATCCACGCCTGCATTTCGTATTGTTCGTCGGACGGCGACGCGTCTATCGAGCGCCAGGCGTCCGTCAATACAGATGCCGGCAGCAGCAATCGCTTCAAACCCGGGTCACTAAAGACTTCCAGCGCAGGTACGTTCGCATCGATCCACAGCCTGCAACCGGCTACGCGGTAGGCACGGACCGGCGTTCCGCGCCGCTTTGGGTCCGGGGTGAGTCGTACGAAAACCGCCGGTGTGGACTTTTCGGGGGATGCGCGCTGGCTAATCGCGGAAACTCGTCGGATTACCGCTCTCTCCGGTTCCACCGGGAGAGCCGAGGGTCACATCGCGCACATCGCCGTAAAGAATCAAGCTCGGTCTGTGGTAACGCCTCTTGGAGGAACCCGCGATGGTGCCCGTAGCGCGGTTCGACTCGACGTTATTTGGGATAGGTCGCTTGTGACGCTTCACGGTGTTTGCGATGCACGAATACGGGAACCGACGGGAGTATACCTGCTCCACATCTCCAAGGATATACACAACCAGTAGACATACCCCCGTACTCCGTGGCATTCACGTTTCTTGAACAACCAATCCCGATCCACGTATCGGGTCCACAAGCGGTCCGTGGATCGAAGCCAAGCGTCGATGCGACTGCACTCTCTTTGACACAAGCCGAAAGTGTAAAGAGATTGAAACGAGGTCTTGTCTGGCCTGGACAGGATCTCTTGGGGGACCCTGCCCCGCAGTGCGCGACGCACAACGGGACGGGTGACGCCGCGGGAATAGAGCTGGTCGGTCGGCAGCTGAAGCATGTATTCGACCAACCGGCGGTCGCGAAAGGGATAGCGCAGTTCCAGCCGATACCGGTTGGCGAAAAACCGCTCCAAGTAGACCAGGCCGGATACCAGCTCCAGTACCCTCGCGTATTGCTGCGGACGGTGCGCGCGCGACCGGTCCCGGGGCCAGTTGGAGTTTCGAACCAGCAGCGAACGCGCCCAGGGAGTGAGCCATTCGGGGTCCGATCCGGCCCTGACGCGACGATGCCAAGAGTGCGGCACCAAACCCCGCAGCACGCCCTGCCTGACGAACGCTGCCCAACCTTTCTCCGCGATATACCAGCGACTGTGCGCAACGGCCTCTGCAAAGCGACGTGCGCGCAATAAATCCCCCAGCCATCGTTCCGTGCCCAGGAAGAGATGATCGCCCATGAGTCCGCTCAACAGCACGCGAACGCGGTGTCGATTCAACGCTTCGTATAGATTCTCGTGCAGTCGGCGATAGGGGTTTTGGAACGGCGCACAGGGATGAATCGGCCAGGACTCGAAATCAGACAACGGCCACGCGGTGTCACAGTTTACCTGTACCGATTCGAGGTCGCAGCTCCGATACAGTTGAGCGATGTAACGGCGTTCGTCGCACTGGGCGAAGCGATCGAACACCCAGGACGCGGCGACCATCCTTTGTCCTCGCGCAGCCGAATGGCGAGCGGCGAGTGCGGCAACCGGCGCGGAATCCAGTCCTCCACTCAAGGCCACCGCCGCGCGCCCCACGGTGCGCAAGCGGCATTCGACACTCTTCTGCAATAGCTCGAGATAGTGTTCGGAGTACTGGGCTTCGTCGCGGTAACGGATTCGCTTTGTCGGATCAAAGGACCAGAATGCGTCAGCGCGCGTTCGACGCTGGTCCACGCGTAATACATGGCCCGGAAGCAGCATTCTCACGCTATCAAAGAACGTCGCGTCACCGGCAATCTCATTGACGCCGAAAAACGTCGCCATGGGTGCATCGTCGAGGCGGGCCACGACATCCGGGTGGGCCAGCACCCCGGAAGGTTCGGAGGCGACGATGAGTGCAGCGTCGGAAAGTCGATAATGGATGGTACGGCCACCCATCGGATCGCAAGCGAGCACGACCTCTCGGTGGGCGGCGTCGTACATGGCCAGCGCGAACGGGCCCAACAACAGTGGAAGACAACGAACCCCTCGTTGCGCGTAGGCGCGAAGCACCAAGCGTGCATCCGTTAGTCCATCGAGCGGTGGGAGACGCCCGTGCAGGCGCGCATACAAGTCTTCTCGATTATCCAAGCGTCCATCCCAGACCAATATCAAGGACGCGTTGGTGTCCGACAGAGGCTGTTTCTCACCCACTTCTTCGGGCGTAGTCCAGCAGTGGATATGCCCGAGGGCGACGGGGCCGCTGACCACAGTGTCGACACCGTCCGCACCCAAGTAACGCATCGAGGAAAGCATGGCCCGTACCGGGTTTTGCGTCTGTTCTTGGCCGTCCCTGTGAAAACATAACGCGATGCCACTCACGGTGAGGCGGCTAACAGCAAGATTTGGTGTGCAAACAAATTAGCGATCGATGGTACGAAGTTTCTGCGGATTTTATGCCTGATCGAACAGCGGCGCGAAATTGTGACAAAGTTACAACAATTCGAGGAATGCCGCCTTGAATTTTTGAACCGCTGAGAGGTAACATACGCCGTGGGGGTGCCCGATTAGCGGGCCGCACTGGCCCACCGAACGGTATGAGGTAACCGTTGGGTGCGGCGAGATCAGATTGGTTTTTTTGCAGAGCTTGCGAAAGCCAAACCTGCCGAGAGGCAGGGACGGAAAGCCGCGGATCTTCTTACGACATCTCAAGACTGCCGGGCTGCCAAGTGAACGGATAGACTTGCCCGGACGGGGTCCGATTCAGGACGTGGGGTGTGCACAAGATGACGACGCGAAATGGGACTGGTGGCCTTCGCACCACTTCGGCTCGATTCTTTTCTTTGTTACTCACTTTCGTTGCGCCGGCAGCCGGCATGGCGTTTGCGCTTGGATTCTCCGCCAGCGCCTCTGCGCAAGTCGGCTCCAATTGTATGCCGACCTGCGACGAAACAGACGGTCGATTTCTGTCTATCGCCGGCCCCAATCTGTCCACACTCACCAATCAGGACGTTAATGTCCAACTCACGATCCCGGGCGATGTCGGCGAGTTCCGGATATGGGTTTTCGACGGCGACACGAGCAGGAACAGCGGCACCGATCCCGATACCGGAGAGCCTTTGCACTGGGACCTCAACTCCAGCGGTCAGGGGGAGTTGCGCTTCGAGTTGTTTTACGACGACGGCACCGGAGACCCCGTAAGCAATCCGATTTATCCGCTGGACGGCGGCACCATGCCCGACAACGACTGGTTTACGGCCCCGGCCATCGCCACCGATCCGCGAGCTCAGGGCCCGGACGGGATGTTTCGCTACCGACTGCGTGTGCGCCTCATCGATCCGGGACCGCAGACCATCTCGAATTTCAAGATTCGAGCCGCCCCGGACGCCATTCTCACCACCATCGGTGAGCCATTCGGATTTCAGGCCCCGCTCTTCAGTCTCGCGGATGCAGAGATCATCTATCCCGATTTCCCCCACAACACCGGCGACCCGAACGTATTTGGGAACGCCGTCACCACCTACGATGGAACGTTCACCTTTTTCGCCCGTGCAGGCGTGCTCGGCGAAAACGGGGTGGATCCTCAGGAGTTCGTCGTCTGGGACGGGGATCTCGACCACGGCTCTTACAACGGCGTCACCGCCGACAGCGACGATCCGGACACCCCGAACAATCTACTGCCGGTTTGGGCGGTCCCAGAGGCCGTGTTCGAAGGCGCGCAGCCCACCAGCAATTTCAATCCGCCGGACGACGTCGCGGCCGCCGACCACCCGGTGGACGGAAAGTTCGTGCGTACGCCGTCCGTGGTGTACGACGTGCATCCCGCGGCGGCGGACGGTCTTCCCGGTGGCGCGTTTTTCACCAACACGAATCCATCGGGCAACCAGGAATGGGAGCGATTTCGACTCTCGGAGCTGCCCGAGGACGCCACCACGACGGATTTCCACGCTAATTCCGATCCTCCCGTCGAGGATCTTCTCGCGGGCGTCTACAAGATAGTGGTGCGAGGCATGGACCTGCAAAACTTCAACGCCTGGCGGGTGCCGACGATATGCACAACGTCGGAGGGCGATCCCTGTCCGGAACCGATGTCTTTGCGCGTCGGTGACCGCGTCTGGCAGGACCTGGACGCGGACACGCTGGGCGGCGGTTCGGGTGTCGAAGCGGACGGCGAACCCGGAATCGCGGGCGTTCTCATGAACCTGTACAGCCGTGACAATCTGATAAACCGGACTGTCACAGACACCGACGGCGAGTACGATTTCCGCGTCACCGTCGGCAACCTCGGTGCCGCCGCACGCTACACCGTGCAGGTGGCGCCGGAGAACTTCGCAGCAGCGGACCCACGCGGTTCCGTCGGCGACCGGGTGTGGTTGGACGCGGATGGAAACGGATTGCAGAGTGCCGACGAACCGGGGCTGGCGAACATCACACTGGTGCTCCGCGATACCGACGATCAGGCCGTGGCGGTAGCCCGGACCGACGCCAACGGACAGTATCGCTTCAACGAACTGGCGCCGGGCGCTTACCGCGTGGACATCGCCGACGGATCCGTACCGCCGGGGCTGTCCCTCTCCGGAGGTTCCGATCCGAGCTCGACGGTGACTGTAACCAGCGCCGCGGAGCGCGTCGACGACATCGACTTTGGTTATCAAAACACCAACGGCGCCATGATCGGCAACTTGATCTGGACCGACGTCAATCGGGATGGCGTCCGTCAGGCCGCTGAACCCGGCGTAAACGCCGTGACCGTGGATCTTATCGATCTAGGCCCAGACGCTGCCTTTGGCGGCGG
>JBFGKR010000056.1:0-8965 GCA_041576575.1 Arenicellales bacterium
CCAGGCCGAGGCCGACAAGCGCGGCACCGCCCATCGCTCCCCAGAGATAGAAGTTGTTTCGGTCGTCACCCGCCGCCGCCGCGTCCCAGGTCGTACCACCGAGCCCCGTGATCAACAACGCGTCGCGGCGGTCCTTCAGTATGCGCGCCACGACCTTCCTTCGATCCAGGCGACCGCCGTGGTATTCGCTCACTGGTTCCACTCCTTGAAACCGAGGATCTGCTGGGAAACGAGTACCGCCACGGCACGGTTGGCGTCGAAGGCCATTCGAGCTGACGCTCGCACTGCCTCGACAAGCCGTCCGCGAGCATCGACGCGCTCGACGATGACGCCGATGTCCGTCAACAACCGCGCCGTTGCCTGGCCCATGGGAACCTGCCAGGGGTTGAACTCGCCCCATTCCCCCCGCATCGTGACCAGACTCAGATGTGGGATTCGGCATTCCTGTATCATGGCAAACATATTGATGCAATTGCCTACACCGCTGGACTGCATCAACTGCGCTCCGCGCACGCCGCCCAACCACGCTCCTGCGAGCACGGCAATACCCTCCTCTTCCGTGCTCAGCGACACCGTATTAATACCGGCGTCCTCCTGACAAAGCGCGATCAGGCGGGCGTGTCCGGCATCCGGCACGTGGGCCACTTGACGAATCTCTATATCGTGAAACACTTCGAGGACTCCGTCGGCCCAATCGACTTCTTTACCCATATTCGCAAACGACTTGATTCAAGTTATTCTTGTGGTTGTCGGTCCCGGACTGGTAATCCGCTAGCAAGGATGATGACAGAATTCGGATCAACACCGAAACGCTTCCTACATCGCACCAATGGGAACGACAAGAAGAGTAACGGATAATACATCAGGGAATCGACGTCGTTAACATTTGAGCACGAAGCGATCGGGACGCGTCGTTTCTTCCGGACAAAACTCGGACAACCGAATCAGCAGACAACTTCGATGCGGATCACGCGCGCCGTCAGATACTTACTGCTTGCGATCGTACTGAGCAGTACCCATGCCACCGCCGGTGTTTCAGGGCAGGCTGCGGCACTGCGGGAAGTAGTCGGTTTCGGTTCGAATCCGGGCGACTTGCGAATGTGGCTCTTCGTGCCGGAGCGGCTGTCGGACTCGGCTCCCATGGTGGTTGCTCTGCACGGCTGCAGGCAGTCCGCGTCGTCCTACGACGACGAGAGCGGTTGGGTGCGATACGCGGAAAAACTGGGTTTCGTATTGTTGCTACCAGAACAAAAGACAGGCTGGTGGATCGGGAACAATCCGCTTGGGTGCTTTAATTGGTTTTACCAGGGAGACCAACAACGCGGGCGCGGCGAGGCTTTATCGATCAAGCAGATGATGGACAAGACGATCGCCGCATTTTCGATCGATACGAACCGCGTCTACGTGACCGGGCTTTCGGCGGGAGGCGCGATGACCGCGGTAATGCTTGCCAGCTACCCGGAAACTTTTGCCGGGGGTGCCATTATTGCCGGTATTCCCTACGGGTGTTCATCGGTTCCCAGTTATGTCCCCCACGCGTCGATATCCTATTGGGCGTGGCTCTCGATGTATACCGACCCGTACGAGTGCATGCGCCCCGGAGTGGACCTCACTCCGCGCCAGTGGGGGGATCGGGCGCGCGGGACGCTCGCCCGGCAACCGGCGCGGTGGCCGCGCATCTCGATCTGGCAGGGTGCTTCGGACTCCACCGTCTATCCAGCCAACGCTCTCGAGCTCGTCGAGCAGTGGACCGATCTGCACGGCACGGACACGACCGCCGATGTCGATGCTACGGTGAAGGGGCACCGCCGCAGAATCTATCACAACGCCGCGGGCGAGGCGGTAGTCGAACTCTATCTCCTGCAGGGCGTTGGCCATGGCACACCGGTCGATCCGGCGCCCCCGAATACAAGTACGCCCGCGGTAGACCAGTGCGGCGTCGCTGCCGACTACATCCTGCCGGCCGGAATCTGCGCAAGTTATTACATCGCCACTTTCTGGGGATTGATCGAACCTTGAGCCCGCTCCCGCGCCCCGCCGTAACTCAAGCGTCTACTGCCTTTTAATTCGTACCTCGGGCTCGGCTGTCTCGACCGGAGTAGCGCTGATTCCGCTCCTCAGCGGGCTGTTCGATGAAAGCATCTTTATACGGACAGGGATCCTGCGTGCACTTATGGGCGCGCGCACAATCCTTCCATTTTGTGTCCCTCAGCACGACCTCGCCGCAGATTTCGCATAGAAGGATGGGGGAATCAAAGGTCACCATGTTTCTATCTCCTCCTTCGTGGTCCTTCGATATTTATATTACTGCGATTCCGAATTCCGTGCATTGACGGTCGTCAACGGCGACTTCGCTCGAGTGCCGCCAATACCCGTTTTCGAGCCTATCCAGATCGTCGTCGCGACGCCCCGCCGCCACGCGCAAGGGCCAAAATCCGTTCAACGAGACTGATAGCGCAGACGCGGCAAAGGAGATTCATTGATGGGCAGATGCACCAACGCGGCCGCAACGCCCAACGCGATCCCCGCCCACCACATGCCGTCGTACGAGCCGGTTTGATCGAAGATGCGTCCTCCCCACCAAACGCCGATAAAACTGCCCAATTGGTGACTGAAGAACACGACACCGAACAGGGTCGCCATGTATCGCACGCCGAACACCTGGGCCACGATACCGGTGGTCAACGGCACGGTGGATAGCCACAATATTCCCATGACGGCGGCAAAAACGTAGATGGTCGTCTCTGTCTTTGGCATCAGCAGCAACGCCGTAATGGCGACCGCTCGCGCGAAGTAGATGACACTCAGACTGTATCTTTTGCTGAATCGCTGGCCCACTACCCCGGAAAGAAACGATCCGGCGATATTGAAAAGGCCCACCAGCGAGATCGCATACGCGCCGATGTAAGGCTCGAGCCCGACGTCCTTCACGTAAGCGGGGAAATGCACGGTGATGAACGCCACGTGGAAGCCGCAGACGAAAAATCCGACGGTTAGCAACAAATAGCCGCGGTGGCTCACTGCTTCCGTCAGCGCCTCCCCAATGGTCTGGTCGTGGTCCGTTTCGCCGGGGACAGTCGGATCGTTGGGCAAAGCCAATGCGAGCGGGATCATGACCAAGGTAATCATTGCGAGCATCGTGAGCCCGCTGCTCCAACCGTAGGCATTGATGAATCCCTGGGTGAGCGGCGAAAACACCACTTGCCCGGCGGAACCAGCCGCGGTTCCCAAGCCCAGGACGAGTGACCGCTGCTCCGCACCCACAACCCGCACCATCGCAGCCAGCGCGAGCGAAAACGCGGTAAACGCAATTCCCAGTCCAGTCAAGACTCCACCGGTGAAATACAATGCGACGCCGCTGTCGGCCATCGCCATGCCCCAAGTTCCAAGCGCATATATCACCGCTCCCGCCGCAATCACGCCCACCGGACCGTGTCTATCCGCGAGCGCGCCGGCGACGGGCAGTCCCACCCCCCAGAGCAGATTCTGTAACGCCATCGCGAGGGCAAACGTCTCCCGGGGCCAATCCTTTGCCATCGTCATCGGGTCCAGAAACAAGCCGAACACCGAACGAATGCCGAAGCCAATTGACGCGATCAAGCACCCGGCAACCAAAATGAGCAAGGAGGCACGCCAGCTTGAGACGGCCGTCCGACGTGGGTTATTCATGGACCAAGGTTGCGTGCGGTGGCGCCCACCGCGGGCGCAGTTCCATGCCCTGGATCCACAATGTCTTCGAGTACGAAAGCCGTATTCGTGGGGACCTCGTCGATCGAACAGGCATCATTGAATCAGTCCAAAGAGATCGTGTGCGTTTGTGAATTAGAGACAATGGGGCGTCGCCGCTTAAACGGCATAGGTGCTCAGTACCTGCAAGAGAAACTACGCCCGATCTCCTTCGACCGTCTCCGATCCATCGGTTCGTCAAACTGCGGACGAAGGCACACCTGCCTGAATATTGCGGTACGAAGGAGAAGAAAGTAAAGGTCTAAAGCGATGGGTGAATAGCAAGAAAACGCCGAAACGTGGGTTCCGGGGTATTCCCTGTCGGCTCGGGCGCAAGTTCGACCTCGAGTTACCGGGACTCGTGCATCACGCGAACCAAATCGACGACAATACCGGAACGCGATCGATCGAAGCCCAACGACGGCTCTTACAACCACGCGGAGTTTTTCACTGATGGATGTAATCTTTTACGAGGCTTTTGAAGAAGAAGCCCAAGCACTCAAGAATCATCTGGATGCAAGGATCAACACCGGTTACACATGGAAAACTATTCAGGAGACCGGCCACGAGCACCCACCGGCTCCGATAATCAGCATACGCACTCAGTCTGTCATTCCCGACACGTGGGCGAATGCAATGGACGCGATTCTCTCGCGTAGCACCGGTTACGAACATTTGATTTCCTACCTCCGGCGCACGAGTTCCGACATCGCGTGCGGTCATTTACCACGTTACTGCCATCGCGCTGTCGCAGAGCAGGCGCTGCTGTTGTGGCTGGCACTGCTACGCAAGTTGCATCAGCAACAATCCAACTTCGCTCGCTTTCACCGCGATGGCCTGACCGGCTTGGAAGCGGAAGGTAAAAATCTGCTCGTGGTCGGTGTGGGAAACATCGGAACCGAGGTCTGCAGCATTGGCAAGGCGCTCGGTATGCGAGTGCTCGGTGTTGATCTCGTTCGAGACAAACCGAACATCGACTACTACGATCTCGCGTCAGCGCTGCCGCAAGCGGACGTCATCGTCGTGGCAATGAACTTGACTTCAAGGAACAGAGGATACTTCAGTTACGATGTGCTGCGGACAGCCAAGCCCGGCGCGTTATTCATCAACGTCTCCCGCGGAGAATTCTCCGCTCCCAGCGTACTCCTGCGCCTGTTGAGAGAGCAACGACTGGGGGGGGTCGCACTCGATGTTTTCGACCAAGAACCGGTTCTTGCCCATGCTCTGCGTAGCGGCACGCGCAGCCGCGAACCGGAAGTCGAAGCCGTACTTGCGTTGCGATCGATGGACAACGTCATCCTTACTCCCCATAACGCGTTCAACACGCAAGAAGCAGTGGGGCGCAAAGCTTTGCACAGCGCCCGGCAGGTGCAGCATTACCTCAAGGAACGCCGATTTCTGTGGCCGATCCCGGATGAATGACGGCCTCCGAGCGGCGACTCGGCCGGCGCACTAGATGCCGAGCACGTCGCCGACGTCCGTTAGGTCGATGCGATGCGCCGCCGGTTCCCGCGACAATCCCGGCATGGTAACGATGTCGCCGGTCAGCGCCAGCAGATAACCGGCGCCTGCCGCAATGCGGACCGATTCGACCGGCAACGCGAAATCACTCGGGCGGCCCACCGCGCGCGGGTCACTGCTCAAGGAGAGGTGGGTCTTGGCGATACATATTGGGAGTTGTTCGTACCCGAGTGCGTACACGCGCTGCAGATCCCGCCGAGCGACACGGCTGAACTCCAGGTCCCTGGCTCCGTAAATGGTACGCGCAACGGACGCGATCTTATTTTCGGGGGATTCGTCCAGCTGATACAGATACCGCGCCGGAGGTGCGGGGGCGCTGGCCGCAGCAGCCACCGTTCGGGCAAGCTCTTCGCTACCCGGTCCGCCTTCGGAAAATCCGTGGAAACGGGCTACTCTCCAACCTCGCTCGCGACATCCATTCTCGACGCCTTCGAGTTCCGCATCGGTATCTTCTTCGAAGCAGTTGATGGCAATGACCGGTTCAAACCCGAAGGCACGCACGCTGTGCACGTGATGCGCGAGGTGCTCCAGTCCACGTAACACCCCCTCCACAGCGGCACCCCTCCCGGCGCCGCCGCCCCCGTGCATTCGCAGTGCGCGTACCGTAACGACCAGCACCACTGCGCTAGGCCAAAGCCCGGAGCTGCGACATTTGAGGTCGAAGAATTTCTCGGCGCCGAGATCGAAACCGAATCCGGCCTCGGTCACAACGAAGTCGGCCCGCTCCGCGGCCGCCTTGGTTGCGAGAACGCTGTTGCATCCGTGGGCGATGTTACCGAAGGGCCCCCCATGGACAAATGCCGGCACACCTTCGCTGGACTGCACGAGATTGGGCAGGATGGCGTCCTGCAACAGAGCCGCCATCGCACCGGCGGCTTGCAAACGCTCGGCCGTGACCGGGTCCCCCGATCTGTCGAATCCGACGAGAATGCGTCCCAACCTTGCCTTCAGATCGCTGAGGTTTTCCGCCAAGCATAGGATCGCCATGACTTCCGAGGCGGCAGTGATGTCAAAACCGGCTTCACGAGGAACGCCGTTCAAGCGCCCGCCCAAGCCGATCACTGCCTGGCGCAACGATCGGTCGTTCACATCCAACACCCGACGCCAAAAAATATGGCGATGCTCGAGGTCCAATTCGCTGCGGAAATGGATGGCGTTGTCGACCAGGGCGGCCAGCAGGTTGTGCGCCGCACCCACCGCGTGCAGATCCCCGGTGAAATGCATGTTGATGCGCGCGGACGGCTCCAGTTGGCATCGGCCACCCCCGGTGCCTCCGCCCTTGACGCCGAAGATGGGACCCAGGGAAGGTTCGCGCAAGGCCAAGGCTGCTCGATACCCGGCGTACCGCAGTCCCTGGGCAAGACCGATGGAGACGGTCGTTTTTCCCTCCCCGCTGCGGGTGGGGTTGATCGCCGATACCAGGACGATCTTTCCTTTTGGCGCCAAATCTCTGGAGGGCAAAACCTCAAGACGGAGTTTTGCCATATGCTCACCGAATACGAACAGATCGCTCGAAGCGAGATCGAGCTCGGCGGCAACCTCGTGTATGGGACGCATGAACTTACGAATTCGGAGTTATTGGAAGCGCGTCGGCCGTGAGACGATCCTGGAAAGTCAAGTTTATCCGAGTCGGAGCACAAGCCGTTCTCACAAGTGATCGTACGAGCCGAGAGTAGGCCTCGACCGGCATTCTATTACTTCGCAATTATCATTACTACTCCGCCGCATATATCAGCGAGTCATAACGACAATCCCGGGAGTAACGATTGTTCGTTCAGTCGTTGACAGTGCACCGAGAACTTCCGACGACCGCGAAGGGCCGGTTAGCTGGACGAGGCAAGTGAAGTTCGAATTCAAATAGGCGCATACAGTCTCATTGACAAAGGTGGGTCGCGGGAAACGCAAACAAGGTGTTGGAAATCGGATCAGCATCGAAGCGGGCATACACCGCGCCGGGCGGCGTCATGTCGGTCGAACGTCGACTGGCGCTAAGCCATTAAAGTTTCCTTTTCATTGCTTCGATACCTTGGCGCCTGTTGTGGGGCTAACATTCCACGGGGAGAACCTTGGAGAATTTGTAACCGACTATAACGTCCAAATATCCCGACAGAGTACGATCTAACTCAAAATCATCGGTGTCGACTCGCAGGCACTTGAGCTGGTTGAGCTTATCCCGGGTCGCCACGACGATGATGTTTTCGCGGCCTACTTGCCGGATCACTCTCGGGGTGAATTGTTTGTTACCTCTTCCAAAAATAAAGCCGCTTCCGCCCAAAGGCGTTACTACGATCTTTCTTTTCTGATACCGGTTGAGAAGCTCCAATATGGCGCTTTCGTTTAAATCTTCGCCAATGAGCTTCTTGTTTAACACTGCATCGACGCCTAGAAGCGTCTTGCCGATCCCCAGTTCGTCAGCAATCGCTTTCACGGTCGTTCCGGGCCCGAAAAGGTACAGAGTCGTATCCTCCAATTGGTCAGCGACGAACTCCGCGATTTCGCGTTTGTTTTCAAGAGAAGACGCCACGGCGCTGGAGGCCTCCTTGCCGCCCTGCAACCACCGTTCGGCATGCGGCACCAACAAATAACCGTACATCGTTGCGTCCAGGATTCCGCGGCGGAATGCCTCTTCGTCAATGTCCAGCACTTCTTCCTCGGCGACCTCTGCGCCTTCTATGAAGGCATCGAGTAGCGCTGCAGCGGCTCTAGCGTTACAGGCAAAGACGGAACCGTACACCTTCACCCCGCTGGGCACGCCGACGACGGGAAGTTTAAGGTCGATTGCGTCGCAAATATCCTTTGACGTCCCGTCGCCACCCACGAACGCTACCAGTTCTACCCCGCGCTGCATCATTTCTGTAGCGATTCTCTTCGTGTCCTCCCCCGATGTCGCGTCGCCGATTTGCCCAACCGTCGTGACGTCAACTTTTAAATCACCGACGAAATCGCGGCCCATGTTACCGGGGGCCACAAACAGGCTGATGTGCTCCATACGCCTAATGTGTTTGAGAAATTCCCGAGTCCGATATGGGGAGATCGCGGTTGCTCCAAGCTTGACCGCGATCCTATGCATATCGCCGTCCGTACCTTTTAGTCCGACACTCCCGCCCATACCCGCTATGGGGTTTACGATTAGGCCAATACGTTTCTTCACCGACGTAATCAATATTGGAGTTAAAACGACGGGGGCGGGACAAGTTCACTGAAGCCGCGAACTCGTCCCTGCCCGAGTTCTCCCTAGTCTAAATTTATTCGCTATCCTGCGTCCGCCACCACGCGAATTCCAGGCAGAGGAAGCTTCAATACGTAACGCCCTCCGTCGAGCACAGCGACGGCCACGCTCGTTATAGCCAGAAAGGCGGCGTATTCCCATCCTCCGTTGACATTGGTGTACAACCAACCGTTGCCCGCGTGCACGAACAACGCGCCCAGCAAGACGGGCAAGAGCGCTATCGCCGTCCATCGCGTGTAAAGCCCGAGAATCAGCAGGGCACCGCCGACAATCTCCATGACCGTGACCGGGTATGCGGTCCAGGCCGGAAAGCCGACGGAAGCGAAGAACTGTGCAGTGCCGGGCAGCGTGAAGACCATTACTTTGAGAAGCCCGTGGGCAAGGAACATGGTGCCCAGAGCGACCCGTAGTAATAACGCCGAGATATTGTAACGAGTTTCGATGGTCATGGATCTACCTCCTGTTGTTGAAAAATAATAGTTCTAATTA
>JBFGKR010000057.1:0-8853 GCA_041576575.1 Arenicellales bacterium
AGCGTGGGGCTGCTCGAGGCCATACTGACCGAAGCCGGGTACCGAGTGGGCGCCTACACGTCACCCCATCTGATACGTTATGCCGAACGCGTGCGTATAGCGCGGGTCCCGGTTCCCGATGCTGCCTTGTGCCGGGCCTTCGAAACCATCGAGACGGCGCGCGGGGACATTCCGCTTACGTATTTCGAGTTCGGTACCTTGGCCGCGCTGTTGTTGTTTCGAGCCGCAGATCTCGATGTCGCGGTGATGGAGGTAGGCATGGGGGGGCGCCTCGATGCGGTGAACGCGGTGGATCCGGTCGTCAGCGTGATCACCAACGTAGGTATTGATCATGTCGATTGGTTGGGTTCCGAACGGTCTCAGATTGCCTTGGAGAAGGCGGGCGTAATGCGGCCCGCGCGTCCGGTGGTGTTGGGGGATGAAAACCCGCCCCAGGAACTTCTCGCGCGTGCGCGTGCGCTGGGCAGCGGACTATATCGTATCGGGCACGAATTCAATTATCGGACGTACAGGGATGCGTGGGATTGGCACGGACCCCAGTCACGGCAGCGCCGTCGGCTACCGTTTCCGTCGCTCGTTGGCGCGTGGCAGCTGCGAAACGCGGCAGCCGTTCTCATGGTCCTGGACTGCTTGAAAGAGCGAATTCCGCTCGAAGACAGTGCGGTGCACCGAGGGCTTCACTCGGTGCGGGTCCCGGGACGCTTTCAGATCGTTCCCGGGGACCCGAAAATCATTCTCGATGTGGCGCACAACCTAGACGCGGTGCGTGCGATGCATGGTCAGCTGCGCAAGTGCGGGGTAAAAGGTCGCACCTATGCTGTGTGCGCCATGCTGCGTGATAAGCCCGTTCGCGAAATCGCAAAAATATTGGCGCACGATGTCGACGGGTGGTTTGTGGCGCCGATCGACGTGCGGCGCGGTGCCTCCGCCGAGTATATGCGCAACGAGATTCTACTGGGCTTGGGTGGAGCTTCGAAATCCGCGATCACGGTGCATGCGTCCGTAGTCGAGGCGTTCGATTGCGCGCGCGCCCAAGCCGCCGCCGGCGAACGGATCCTCGTGTTTGGGTCATTCTACACAGTGGGTGATATAATGACGCATTTGCAGCTGTCGCCTTTTTAGGCACATGTCCCAAGTCTCCTCTGTGACCGACACAAATTTCGAACTCAAACACCGCCTCGTTGGCGCGGTGATCCTGATCCTGTTCGGCGTCGTTGTTTTTCCTATGATTCTCGACGCACCGAAACCCGAAGCCGAGGACAACAATGCGCTAAATGACGCAGGGGATGCGGAAAACAAAGTCTTCGTTTCCAAGATAATCCCGATAAGCGGCACCACGCCCGAGCGCCGGCACGACAGCAAGGACACGGAGGTACCGGAGGCGGCAAGCAACAACGTCGACAGCGCCCCGTCGCCGCGTACTGCCGCCACGGAGTTGGACACTGCGACGGAGAAAGCCCGTCCCGCACGCGAAGCCGAAAGCGCCGAGCCGAGGCCGCGTGACGACACCGGTGCAGGTGCAACACCTATTACTTCTGCGGCTAGCCGTCCGGCGCCGGTTTCCAAAGTGCCCGACCAAGCGGTGGAACGCGGTTGGATCGTGCGTATAGGCACCTTCTCCCAGCCCGAGAATGCCCGGCGAATCTTGCAGCGGCTGCAGGATAACGGATTTGCGGCTGCCGCGGAAAGCGTCGACACCAGTCGTGGTCCGGCAACCCGTGTCTGGGTCGGACCTTTTGCGCAACGGGTGGAAGCGGGTCGCGCGCGGAGTCGCATTCAACAAACAGTGGGCGAAAAAGGCCTGATCACCGCTTATCCGTAACCGCTCTGGAATCTCTCTTTATGCTGCGCCTGTGTGATTGCAAGAGTACGAGGAAGCTGTTGTCACAAAATGCTTAACGGCTTCGATTACGCAATCCTGGGTGTGTTCTTCTTGTCGGCACTCATAGGGGTGGTGCGCGGATTTGTGCGCGAAACGCTGTCCTTGATTTCTTGGATACTGGCTTTTTGGATTGCGTTTACCTATGCCTCCAGCATCGCATCGTATTTTGACAATTACATCAATGCGCCCGCGCTACGTGTGGCGGTTTCGTTTGCGCTCTTGTTTCTTTGCGCGCTGATTGTGCTTACGGTCGCCAGCTTGTCGGTGTATCGACTTCTCACGGTATCCCGTGTGAGCGGAATGGATCGCACGCTGGGAGGAGTTTTCGGTGTGGCGCGGGCGGTGGCGATCGTCGCCGGATTCATGCTGGTAGCGGGAGTCACTCCCCTGCCGCAGGAGAACTGGTGGAGGGACTCGCTGCTGGCGAAACACTTTCAGCCATTGATAGTGGGTCTGCGCGAACTGCTGCCAACCGCTGTGGCGGAGCAGTTGCGAACGAAATAGCGCCGGTGTTGTTCCTTTCGGCGCATACATTCAATTAAAATCTAATTCCAGCGTGTTTCCGGCGCACACGGGTAGAGGATACTGGGTGGCTGTGGAGCAGATTTCTCGTATCGGAGCGTGACCCTTTATGTGTGGCGTAATCGGAATCTTGGGAAGTACGCCCGTAAATCAAGCGATTTACGAAGGCCTCACGGTGCTCCAACACCGAGGCCAGGACGCTGCCGGAATCATCACTAGCGACGCGGACCAGGTGTATCTACGCAAGGACATCGGTTTAGTGCGAGACGTATTCCGAACCCGACATATGCGACTTTTGCAGGGTGCGATGGGTATCGGGCACTGCCGCTATCCAACAGCGGGCTCCAGTTCTCCGGCGGAGGCGCAGCCGTTTTATGTAAACTCTCCCTTCGGTGTGGCGCTGGCGCATAACGGCAATCTGACCAACGCCGCGGAACTTCGTGAGCAATTGTTTCGCGAGGATCTGCGGCACCTCAACACCAATTCCGACTCTGAAATCCTTCTCAACGTGTTGGCCCATGAACTGAGGGAGGTACTGCCGAAGGGGCAGATGCGTTTGACCGCGGACGATATCTTTCGCGCAGTTACAGCAGTCTACCATCGATGTCGCGGCGGTTTCGCCGTCGTCGCCATGATCGTGGGCCATGGAATTCTCGCGTTTCGCGACCGATACGGGATTAGGCCGCTCATATACGGAAGCCGCGAGGTCGGAAACCGAAAGGAAACGATGATCGCTTCGGAGAGCGTCGCCCTCGACGTACTCAACATTGATGTGGTGGCCGATGTGCAGCCGGGTGAGGCGGTATTCGTGGATATGCAGGGAACGGTGCACAAGCGGGTCTGTGTCGACGACGCACGACATACTCCGTGTATCTTCGAATTCGTTTATCTGGCGCGTCCGGACTCCATTATCGACGGCATCGCCGTGCACAAGACGCGTCTGCGGATGGGTGAAAAGCTCGCGCACAAATTGTTGCGTGAATGGCCGGATCACGATATCGACGTAATCATTCCGGTTCCGGACACCAGCCGCACCTCGGCACTGCAAATGTCTTACGAGATGGGCTTGAAATACCGAGAAGGCTTCATTAAGAATCGGTACATCGGACGTACCTTTATCATGCCTGGGCAAGCGGAACGCAAACGCTCAGTGCGGCAGAAATTGAATGCGATCGATCTCGAGTTCGGCCGTAAAAACGTCTTGCTCGTCGACGATTCCATAGTTCGCGGGACGACCTCAAAACAAATCATTCAGATCGCCCGCGAGGCGGGGGCGAAAAAAGTCTACTTCGCCTCGGCGGCGCCTCCGGTTCGATATCCGAACGTGTATGGGATCGACATGCCCGATGCGGACGAACTGGTGGGACACGGCCGATCGGAGGCCGACATTGCGCATGAGATCGGCGCAGACCGACTGTTTTTCCAAGATCTCCGGGATCTGACGGATTCTGCGAGTGAGGGGAACCCCGCGATCACCGCGTTCGACACATCGTGTTTTGACGGTAATTACGTAACCGGCGACGTGAGCGAGGACTATCTCAGCGACTTGCAGCGCATACGCAATGACGCCGCCAAATCACGCTCGAAGCGCTTGGAGCTCGGTGAAATCAACAGCTACAGCTATTCTTAGCCCGCCGCTTGCGCCAAACCGGCAAAAACAGGAGCCCAATAAGTTGTCTCTGGTAGTGAGGAATTCGCGAAAGGTCCGACGTGACATTTTCCATAATGGTGTGCCCTTGTCCCGGGGCCGGCGGCGTCTCGAACGCCCCGACCTTCGCGTCGCGCAATACCTGACCACGGATTCGGATTGCGCTACGGCGCTTCGTGCAGCCGCTCATTCCCGGCGCCGTCGTCCGGCATCCTTGCCGCGATATACGGCCTAGTGGCTGGCGCGTCCAGAGATCGCCCCGCACCACGATCGCGTGGGTTTTCCACGCATGCCGTGCGCACCGGTCATCGCCGCACTAACGAAGGGGAACAGTCCGAACCGATATTTGCCACCTCCAGTTTCGTCTTCGAAAGTGCCGCACAAGCCGCTGCGCGCTTCGCCTACGAGGAAGAAGGCAACGTTTATTCTCGATTCACCAATCCCACGGTGCGCACCTTCGAAGAACGTCTCGCCGCCCTGGAGGGTGGGAGCAGCTGCGTAGCGACAGCGTCCGGGATGGCGGCGATTTTGAGTATGTGTCTGGGATTGCTGAAGGCCGGCGATCACGTCGTGACTTCGCAGAGCATTTTCGGTGCCACACGCTTGTTGTTTGCGAACATCATGAGCCGATTCGACGTCGATTTCGACTTCGTACGCCTCGACGACATAGACGCCTGGCGAAACTGTATCCGCGAAAACACCCAATTGCTTTTCCTGGAGACACCTGCCAATCCGCTGACCGAACTTGGCGATATCGCTGCACTCGCCGACATTGCGCGCCAGGGCGATGCGGTCTTGGCCGTGGATAATTGCTTCTGCACACCCGCGCTGCAGCGCCCGCTGGATTTGGGGGCGCATCTCGTGATTCATTCCGCGACCAAATATCTCGACGGGCAGGGTCGCTGCGTAGGAGGGGCAGTGGTCGGCGATGAGGAACTCGTGGGCGAAAAGATATTCAGTGTCCTGCGCAGCGCCGGACCGTCCATGAGTCCTTTCAATGCCTGGGTGTTTTTGAAAGGACTGGAAACCCTGCAGCTACGCATGCGGGCCATCAGCGACAGCGCGACCGCCATGGCGCAGTGGTTGATAGAGCAGCCGGCCGTGCGTCGAGTCTACTACCCCGGATTGGCGGAACACCCGCAGTACGAACTGGGGCGCCGTCAACAACGCGCGCCGGGAGGAATCGTTTCCTTTGAGGTGCACGGCGGTCGCGAAGCCGCGTGGCGCCTGATTGATGCCACCGAAATGTTGTCCATTACAGCGAATCTCGGCGACGTGAAAACCACTATCACTCACCCAGCCACCACCACGCACGGTCGCTGGACACCCGAGCAGCGGTCGGCCGCGGGAATTAGCGACGATTTGATTCGAATTTCGGTCGGTCTCGAGGACCTCGCCGATATTCAGGCAGATCTGCGCTTCGACCTGCTGGGTGCGGCGTGATGGGCTGGCGGCAGCTAATAATCTGGATGTCGATATTAGGTGTTACGATGGGATCTGCTCCAACCTCAGAGCCGAGGTCCGGTTCGGCAAACGACGACGAAGCGTTGTCGAGCTTAATCTGGTTTCAGGAACGTGAAGCCGGTACGGGTTACTATGCGGTTCGTATGATCGCCACCCCGCGCTACCTGCGTATCGACGACGGCGACGACTCGGGCGATTTTCTGCTGTTCGACCGCGGCGAGCGCGCGATATACAGCGTGGACCACGAGAACCAGTCTGTGCTGGTCATCAACGCTAAATCGTTTGCACTTGACAGGCCGCAGCGTTTGCAGATGGCAGAAGAAGAACTGAGCAGCGCCGGGAGCCCGTTGATCGATGGCAAAGCGATTAGAGTTTTTCGCCTGTACACTAACGATCAGCTTTGTTTCGAAGTTGCAGCGGCCGCCGGCCTGCTGCCCGGCGCGGTGGCGGCGCTGCGGGAATTTCATCTCGCGCTGGCGGCTGAGCAAGCCGCGCTGGCTTCGCGCATGCCCAAAGACGTGCAATCCGATTGCGATCTCTCGGATACGGTGTTCACGCCCGATCGTTATCTTCGATTCGGTTTTCCGGTGCGGCAGCGGGACTACAACGGAAAAACGCGGGAGCTGTCGGATTTCGACCCGAGTTATCGAGCGGATCCGAGGCTTTTCACGATCCCGTTGCGCTACCGACGTTTCACGAGCGGAGATTTCCCGGGGTGAGGTGGACGCCGCTCCGGGTCAGGCGCAATACGCTGCTCTGACGATACCAATCTCCCAGCACGATTCGCTGGACGTCCGTACCGTCCAGTTGAAATCGATGGATCGCGGGCCTGTGGGTATGACCGTGGATCAAGGTATCGATTTTGAATCGACGTATGGTCGATTCTACGGATTGTTGATTGACGTCCATGACTTCCATGGGCAGTCGGGATTTGTTGAACTCGCTTTGTTCCCGCGCGTCGACGGCCAACCGGATGCGTTGTTCCATCGGCTGCGCCAGAAACGCAGACTGCCACGACGGATCGTTGACCATTTTACGAAACCGCTGATGCTCACTGTCGTCGGTGCACAGGCTGTCGCCGTGAGTGAGCAACATCTCTCGCCCGTATATATTGACGCGATTGGGGTCCTGCAGGAGCTGACACCCGGTGCGGGCGCAGAATCGTCGGCCGATGAGAAAATCGCGATTGCCGGGCATGAAATACGTCGGCACACCCCGATCGCGAAGATACGCGAGGGATCGCAGCGTGTCCGTGTGTCCGAGCGTTTCCGCCGCGTCGTCGCCCACCCAGTATTCGAACAAGTCCCCGAGTATGTACACGGCATCCGCTTGGACGGCCTCGGTCTTTACGAATTGCCGGAACAGTTCCACGATCTCGGGGCGTTCCGGCGCAAGATGTAAGTCAGAAATGAAAAGCGTGGTCATAACGGACGTCGTCGCTGCGTTTACCCGCAACGGTACTCGGAATATAGCGCGGACCGCGCCGCGTGTCGCGTAAGAGCATGACACCGCGCCTCACGAATACCGTCGATCCTGCATCGCTCGGTGCTAAATTGCTGTTTTACTTGCGGCGTTGCCGGCGTTTATACTATTTGGCAGTCGCCCGAACGCGGGCTTTTTTTATCACATCATGAGCGGGAGCAGACCGTGGAACTGACAGGTGCGGATATCGTCGTACGCTGCCTCCAAGACGAAGGCATTGAGTACATATTCGGGTATCCTGGCGGCGCAGCGCTGCATATGTACGACGCGTTGTACAAACAGGACAAAGTCAAGCACATCTTGGTTCGCCACGAACAAGGCGCCGCGCACGCCGCCGACGGTTACGCTCGGGCGACCGGGAAACCCGGTGTTGTCATCGTCACTTCGGGGCCCGGTATCACCAACGCGGTGACCGGGATAGCGACCGCGTACATGGATTCCGTACCGATGGTGATCCTGTCCGGGCAGGTCCCGACCAGCCTGATAGGCGACGACGCATTTCAAGAGGTCGATGCGGTAGGGATCACGCGGCCCTGCGTCAAGCACAATTTTCTCGTCAAGGACGTGAACGACCTCGCCACGACCTTGAAAAAGGCCTTTTATATCGCCAGTAGCGGGCGGCCGGGGCCGGTGTTGGTAGACATCCCCAAAGACGTCACCGCCCACAAGGCGGAATACATTTATCCCAGTTCCCTGGCGATGCGTTCTTACGCCCCGGTGAAAAAGGGCCACCCGAAACAGATCAAACGCGCTGTGGATCTGCTGCTCGACGCCACGCGTCCGATTATTTACACCGGCGGTGGCATCGTCTCGGCGGGCGCGTCCGAGCAGTTGATCGAATTGGTGCAGCTGCTGGAGCACCCGTGCACCAACACCCTCATGGGGCTTGGTTCTTATCCGGCGGGCGATCCGCTCTTCCTCGGCATGCTCGGCATGCACGGGACCTACGAAGCGAACATGGCGATGCACGATTGCGACGTGATGCTCGCCATCGGGGCCCGATTCGACGACCGCGTTACCGGCGACGTCGCAAAATTCGCGCCGCGGGCGCGGATCATTCACGTCGACATCGATCCCTCTTCCATAGGCAAGAACGTGCAAGTGGAGATCCCCATTGTCGGCGATGCCAAATCGGTGTTGGAGGATCTGTTGGCGGAACTGAGAAGAAGGGACAGAACCCCCGACAAAGAGGCGTTGGGGCGCTGGTGGAGGCAGATCGATGAATGGCGCTCGTACCGCTGCCTGTCTTACGACCGAAATGCCGATCTCATAAAGCCTCAATATGTGATCGAGAAGCTGTTTGACGCCACCGGGGGCGACGCTTACGTCACCTCAGACGTCGGACAGCATCAAATGTGGGCGGCCCAATTCTACGGCTTTAAGAAGATTCGCCGCTGGATCAATTCGGGAGGCCTGGGGACCATGGGTTTCGGTTTGCCCGCGGCGATGGGGGTGCAATTGGCGTATCCCCAGGATCTTGTCGTCTGTGTCACCGGTGAGGCCAGTATTATGATGTGCATCCAGGAACTTTCAACCTGCAAGCAGTACGACCTCCCCATCAAGATCGTCAATCTCAATAATCGCTACATGGGAATGGTCCGGCAATGGCAGGAGTTTTTCTACGACCGCCGGTATTCTCATTCGTACATGGACGCACTGCCAGATTTCGTTTCGCTGGCGGAGAGCTTTGGTCACGTCGGCGTGCGCGTGGAAAAACCCAGCGATGTCGAAGGCGCGTTGAAAGAAGCATTGCAGCTGAAGGATCGACTGGTGTTCGTGGACTTCATTACCGACCAGACAGAAAACGTGTATCCCATGATCGCTGCGGGGAGGGGCCACAACGAGATGGTGCTGA
>JBFGKR010000058.1:0-8826 GCA_041576575.1 Arenicellales bacterium
GTTCGCGGAAATGCACCTGGTCGTCGATCATTCCGGGGAACAGGTATAGGTTTGTGGCATCAAAGATTTCTGTACCGCCGTCCGGAACGACTTCCGGGGCCACTCGAGCGATACGGCCGTCTTCGATGAGCACATCGGCCTCGAAGATGGAACCTTCGTTCACCACCCGTACATTCGTGATCAAACGCTTAGACATGCGCAGCCTTTGGAATACAATGAATTCTTCATAGTTTTGGTTCTTCCGTTTGATGGCAATTCGCGCCCGTTATAACATAAGAATTGATGTACTATCATGATCCCCGTAAGGCGCTGTTTCCCGATTTCGCGACGGCGATCATGCACGGCTACCAAGGATAATAGGCAATGTCTGTTGTAATTACGTTCCCAGATGGCTTGACCAGGGTGTTCGAACACGCGCCCACGGGGTCGGAGATAGCCGACCGCATCAGCGCCTCGCTGTCCCGTGCTGCGGTCGCCGTCCGGGTCAATGGCGAATTGCGCGACCTGAGTCGTAGTATAGATGCAAATTCGACGGTGGAGATCATCACCCGCGATTCCGACGAAGCGCTTGAGCTTCTGCGCCACGACGCGGCCCATGTGATGGCGGAGGCGGTAAAGGAATTGTATCCCGATACTCAAGTCACGATAGGCCCCGCCATCGAGAACGGCTTTTACTACGATTTCGCCCGAGACGAGCCGTTTACGCCGGAAGACTTGGACAAGATCGAACATCGCATGCGGGAAATCGTCGACCGTAATGAAACCATCGTGCGTGAAGTTTGGGAACGCGATCGCGCCATCGAGTTTTTCCGGGACCAGGGCGAGGAGTATAAGGCGAAAATCATTGAAGACATCGATCCGCAACAGGAGATTACGATTTATCGTCAAGGTGCGTTCGCGGACTTGTGCCGCGGACCGCACCTGCCGTCCACCGGCCGGCTCGGCAAGGCATTCAGATTGACCAAGATCGCGGGGGCTTATTGGCGCGGAGATTCCCGGAACCCCATGTTGCAGCGCATATACGGCACTGCGTGGGCCAATGACAAACAGCTCAAACAATATTTGCGCTTATTGGAAGAAGCGGAGCGGCGCGATCACCGCAAGCTTGGAAAGCAGATGAATCTGTTTCATTTTCAAGAAGCAGCGCCCGGCGCCGTTTTCTGGCACCCCAAGGGCTGGACATTGTTTCAGAATCTCATCGATTACATGCGCGCGCGTCAACAACGAGCCGGTTACGTCGAGATCAATACACCGGATTTGATGCATCGCAGCTTGTGGGAAGCTTCGGGGCACTGGGAAACCTTCGGGGAGAACATGTTTACGACCGAAACGGACGCGGATCGGACGCTGGCGATCAAGCCGATGAATTGTCCCGGTTGCGTGCAGGTGTTCAATCACAGACTGCGCAGCTATCGTGAATTACCCCTGCGCATGGCCGAATTTGGAAAAGTACACCGGTTCGAGCCGTCGGGGGCGCTACACGGGCTGATGCGGGTCCGTTCCTTCACACAGGACGACGCGCACATCTTCTGCACCCAGGAACAGATAACCGAGGAGAGCAAAAAAATATGCGAGTTAGTGCTCGACATCTATCGCGACTTCGGGTTTGAAGACGTCCGCATCAAATACGCAGACCGACCCGAGAAACGCGTCGGTTCCGACGACGTTTGGGACGCGGCGGAAGAGGCACTGCGCGCGGCGGCAACTGCCACCGGACTGGAATATTCCTTCAACCCGGGTGAGGGCGCGTTTTACGGACCCAAGTTGGAGTTCGTGCTGCGCGACGCCATTGGTCGGGACTGGCAATGCGGCACCCTGCAGGTTGACCTGAATCTGCCCGAGCGCCTCGGTGCCACTTACGTCGGTGAAGACGGCCACAAGCACACGCCCGTGATGTTGCACAGGGCGTTATTCGGTTCCCTGGAGCGATTTATCGGCATATTGCTGGAGCACTATGCCGGAGCGCTGCCATTCTGGCTTGCGCCCCTTCAGGTGGTCGTCACGACCATCGTCTCCGATGCCGATGTATACGCTGCAGACTTCGCCGCGGCCCTGGGTGAATCGGGAATTCGTGCCGAAACCGACCTTCGCAACGAAAAGATCTCGTACAAAGTGCGAGAGCACAGCGAACAAAAAATTCCGGTGATTGCCGTAGTGGGGCGCCGGGAAGTCGAACAGGGTACGGTCGTTCTGCGTCGGCTTGGGACCAAACATCAGGAGACCATGGGCCTCGACGCTGCGAAGGACAGACTCGTTGCAGCGAATCGTCCTCCGAGCGAGAACAAGCTGTCCAACGAAGGGGGTGCGGTTGCGCAGAGCGCCTGCTCATAGGCCGTTAACGGATTTTTTTGCCGCATTGACGTTGCTTGGTCTGAGTTCGCTGCTTGCGGACACCCGGGGGCAGGAAGTGACTCTCGACGGCGTGCTCATGCAGGGCGGCGTGTTGTACGGTCGCGTTCCGCCGGCCTCCCGTGTGTCGGTCGACGGAAGGGCGTTGCGGGTCTCGGCGCATGGAGACTTCGTGATCGGATTCGGACGCGACGAAAAACCGGGGGTTCAATTGCGAATTCACCATCCGGACGGACGCACCGAGCAGCGAACGCTGAAAATTCGCCAACGCGACTATTCGATACAACGCATTGACGGATTGCCGCAGCGTCAGGTGACGCCAGGGGCGGCGGATCTCAAGAGAATTCGGCGAGAGGCGGAATTAATCAAGGCCGCCAAGCGCCGGAACGGTGCAAACACCGACTTTCTCAGTGGATTCGCCTGGCCGCTGGAGGGAACCATCACCGGGGTTTTCGGTAGCCAGCGAATCCTGAACGGCACCCCCAAACGCCCCCACTACGGCGTTGATGTGGCCGCGAGCGAAGGTACTCCGGTCAAGGCGCCGGCTGCCGGCGTTGTCAGCCTCGTGCACGCGGATATGTATTTCACCGGTGGTACCGTTATGATTGATCATGGACACGGATTATCGTCCATTTTCAGCCACCTCAGTCGAGTGCACGTAGAATTGGGCCAGCGCGTAGTTCGCGGGGAGGTGGTCGCGGAGGTGGGTGCCACGGGCCGCGCCACCGGACCACATCTGCACTGGGGTGTCAACTGGTTCGATCGACGCTTGGATCCGGAATTGTTGGTCGAAGGCACGCGTACGGCTTCCGACTAGGATTTAGTCGCTGCGAGGAAACCCCATGAATTTGTTGGAGAGCGTTGTGGAACCACCGGAAATCGTCGAAGTGGAAGCAAATGTAGGAACCGTCGCTTGTGACGGCGGCGGCGGCGCGTTAGGGCATCCCGTGGTGTACCTCACATTCAGCAGCAAGGACTATACCGATTGCTACTACTGCGGCCGCCGATTCGTCCGTATCCAGAATGTGCAGAAGCCTATCGACGATTGACTACGACGCGCGCCACGTTCCGGGACGCGTGGGATTCTCCGTGCTGGCGGTTCCTGTCGCGCGTTACCGGCCCACGCAGGCCGGTTTGAATCCGGAAGGTTTGAATCCGGAAACTGTGCTCCGGTTTCGTCGCGGCCTTGCCGACAGTAACCCCAAAAACATTCAGGAGACGTTCATGAAATTCATACTTGCTATAGCAGTGATCCTCTGTTCCGGGACCGTATGGGGAGCAGAACCGCCCTACGAAAGTGAGTCGGAGAAACTCAGCTACTCCATCGGCTATCAAGTCGGAGTAAACCTACTGCACAACGTCCGGCGCGACGAGATCGATGTCGACGTGGAAGCGCTGACGCAAGCCATAAAGGATGTGTTTACCGAGACGGAACCCCGGATGTCGGCGGAAGATCGGCAGGCGGCGGTGAAGGCGTTTCGTGAAAAGACCGATAAAAGAAGGGCGGAAACAGCACAACGCAACGAACAATTGAGCAGAGATTTTCTCGCCGCTAACAAATCGAAGCCGGACATACAGGAGACTCCGAGCGGACTGCAGTACCGGGTGATCAATAGCGGCACCGGTCCACAGCCTGAGAGCACGGATACTGTGGTCGTGCACTATCGAGGAACGCTGATGGACGGCACCGAGTTCGACAGCTCGTACCGGCGGAATAAACCGGCCACGCTGCCGTTGACGGGTGTGATCAAGGGATGGCAAGAAGCCGTTCCGATGATGAAGCAAGGCGCCAAGTGGGAACTCTTCATTCCGCCGCAGCTGGCTTACGGTGAGCGCGGTTCCGGCAGCCGCATCGGCCCCAATCAAGCACTAGTTTTCGAGGTCGAATTGCTCGAAGTGAAATGAATATACATTTTATTCAAAGAGTTACATAAATAACCTAAAACAAAATGTGAAATATTTGTGTTGACGAACTGACGAGATTGCACATTCTGCTGACGAATTGGGCCGCTGGCGCGGGCGTCCTGTACTAAACATTTGTAATACCAGTTCGAAAAAAGGCCAAGCGATGTTAACGACAGGAGCAGCCGTGTTAGCCACCGCGGGGATAGCAGGCGCCGCTTCTCTGTGGTTGCTACAGCGGCACCAATGCGCCAAAAAACGCATACCGCATTTTCGAAGAATACGCTCTGTTCTCAACCCGTCACAGCGGTCGTTCCACGACGCGCTAGTGCGCGCGGTGGGCCCGAGGGCGTTGATATTCGCCCGCCTAAACCTGGCCTATCTGGTCGAGTATCCGGGCGACGATCCCCAGTACCAGACGCACTGGCGCCGCGTCTGTCGCCGCTGGTTGGATTTCGTCATCTGCAGTCCAACTACCCTCAGCCCGGTGTTGGCAGTGAAACTCGAAACGCGCCTGGAACGGAAGCGACGTCGCCTCGGCGGCATCGATGTGTTGAAAGACACGCTCACGAGCGCGCGCATACCCTTGCTCCGGCTGCCCGTGGCCGAATCCTATGATCCCGCCGAGCTCATGGAGAAGATACGTTGGGTACTGGTGAGCGAAAAGCACAAAACGGACAGTGAGCTGTTTGACACCGCGGAGGTGGACGAATTGCCGTTCGTGGTGGATTTTGCGCGCAAACAGCTGCCGACCTTCGTGCGCTGGACTTCGGAATTGCGAACCGTGACTGCCGGGCTCACTCGTGCCGTGACCCGCCATTAATCGCCACATGCGGACAGGCCTTTGCCGTCGCCTCCTCGGGGCCGCCTTAGGTTCGGTCCGGCACGCCGGCGGTATCGTAGCCTGAACAGAGTCAGGACCGCGCACCTCGTGTGAAGGAAATTTCACGCGATTCCGGTGTAACGGCCTAACACGCTCGGGCTTGCCGTACGCCGCGAGCAGCGGCCCGCAAATGTTGAATTAGTGTTAATTCGACGGCGCCCGGAGTCCAAGGCCGTGCTCGGGTGCCGCAGGGGGTTTAGAATAATCAACCAAATAAATTGGTCATTTCATGTCGATTCGAGTCAGTACGCTGGGTATCGTAACGCAGCGGCGCGGACCTGCCAGGTAGTGTTTCCGTCGATTATGGATTATCTTGAATAGAGGACACCCAGATACCGTTATGCCTTTCTATAATTCGATATTTTTCATCTCGGTCGTTGCCGCAGTGGTCATGTTGGGCGTGCTGGTCTGGCGCAACCGCGGTGGTCTTCAGGGATTTCCAGAGTTCGCGAAGCAATGTTCGTTGATGACTCCGCAGCAGCGCGCTTTGTACGAAGAACTGGTAAAGATAGTAGGAGCGAGCGCGGTGGTCGTCCCGAGGGTGAATTTGTCGGCACTCGTTAGACTGCGCGAAGACAAACCGAGTTTTGAGAAACACTGGAAACGGGTGGCCCGGCACTGGCTGGATTTCGTTATATGCAGTCCGAATAGCATCAGTCCCACGTTAGCGATCAAATTGGAGACGCGAGCGGACCGAAAGCGGCGAAAACTTGGAGGCCTCGACGTTATGGAAGATTGCTTGAAGAGCGCGGGGATACCGCTAATTCGATTGCGTGCCGCGACCAAGTACGCGCCAAACGAGCTTACCTTCGAGATTCGAAACGCCCTGGTCAGCGATAAAAGGAAAAAGGACGAGGGATTGTTCGTAACCGAGGAATTTCCAAGTCTGAACCCGAGAAGCAGTACGACTCCGGTCTATCTCTCCAGGCTCAAGAACATGACGACGGGGCTGATGAGCACGATCAAAGATCTCAACAAAGCATCTTGATCGAGCTTCTACCCTTTCGGCTCAGGTGGCTTGAGAGGATTTTTTCCGCTCAATTTGAGCGCGGACCTGCTCCATATCCAACTCGCGCGCCTTGACGATGAGCTCATCCAGAGCCGAGCCGGGAATCGCTCCAGGCTGCGAGAAGACCACGACTTGGTCTTTGAAGATCATGAGCGTCGGAATCGATCGAATTTGAAAAGCCTGAGCCAAAGCCTGCTCCGATTCGGTATCGATTTTTCCGAATACGATATCCGGGTGCTGTTCGGACGCCTGTTCGTAGACGGGTGCGAATGCCTTACAGGGGCCGCACCAGGAAGCCCAAAAATCCAGAATTACGAGATCGTTTTGTTCGACGATTTGTTGGAAGTTCTCCTGGGTGACTTCTTGAGTGCTCATTGTTCAAATCATTCTCGTGCTATGACTGTGTGAGTGCATTGAGTATGCTCGTGCGAATCTCGTCGACGGAACCGATGCCGTTTATCCGGACAAAGCGCGGCGCCGCGGAATCATTTTTCGAACTCCACGTCGCATAGTAATCGATAAGCGGTTCCGTCTGCGAGTGATACACCTCCAAACGCCTGCGAACGGTCTCTTCGCGGTCGTCTTCACGCTGGATCAAGGGCTCTCCAGTAATATCGTCTTTGCCCTCGACTTGGGGCGGATTGAACACGGTGTGATAGGTCCTTCCCGACGCGAGGTGTACCCGACGACCGCTCATGCGCTTGATAATTTCGTCGTCCGAAACCGCGATTTCCACGACGAAATCGACGGGAATTTTTTCCGTTATTAGCGATTCAGCCTGAGCAATGGTCCTGGGAAAGCCGTCGAATAAATATCCGCGTGCGCAATCGTCTTCCCGAAGACGGTCTTTGATCAGGCCGATAATTATGTCGTCGGAGACCAGCTGTCCGGCTTCCATTATTTCTTTTGCTTGCTTTCCCAGTGGCGTGCCGGCCTGTACCGCCGCCCTGAGCATGTCCCCCGTGGAAATCTGCGGGATCTGGAAATGTTCTTTGATAAAGTTAGCCTGCGTTCCCTTACCGGCGCCGGGGCCACCCAGCAATATCAGTCGCATTGATACCTCCCGAAATCAAGTATGCTTGGAATCCCGATTCAGACGGAACACTTTAACACATCGGCTTCTCCGATTTGCCAAAAAAAAACGCAATGACCCCATACACAAACTGCGCCATTGGTTATGTCTGTGTATCTCTATAATTGACGACATCGACGGATCGTTAGGCATACTCAAATGAATTCTGAGCGCAACTCAACACGTCGGTTTGGCCGCTTTTTGGTGTTTGCAGCGTGGGTCTTGTTTGCGCTAATGCTGACCGGCTTGTTCTCTAAAATGTTGCATCAGCAGCGAAACCCAAACCAACAAGTCCAGACCAAGACATTGGAGGGCGGCGACAAAGAAGTCGTACTTTCGAGAAATCGGTTTGGGCACTACGTCGCCAACGGAACCATCAACGGACTGTCCGTGGAGTTTCTTCTGGATACTGGCGCCACCAACGTGGCTATCCCCCAACAGATGGCGGCTCGTCTGGGGTTGAGTCGTGGGCCTGCGTTGAAGACGTATACGGCGAATGGGATCGTAACTACTTACGCAACACGCCTAGATTCCGTGACCCTCGGCGATATATCCGCAATTGAAGTTGCCGCCAGTATCAATCCTCATATGTCGGGCGACCAAATCTTACTCGGAATGAGTTTTTTGCGGCGCTTCGACTTGTTCCAGCGAGGGAACCAGCTGACTATTCGCGCTCCGACGCAGCGGTGGCGTTGACCTTCCCGGCGCCGCCCACAACGCCGTTCAGCCCGCATTCAGTTTCGTTTCAGGTTCGGTTCAGCGTTCACTGAATATGCTTTACCGCAAGATCGAAAATTGAACGAGGTGAATAAAATGCGAAGCCTTATGCTCTTGGTTCTCTCGGCCGTGCCCGTGTTGACGCTGACCAACGTTGCGTACGCCGGCTCAGGCCATGGCCAGGCGTTTTACGATTACGCCACCGTGCTGCGTGCCAAGCCGATTACGGAGATCGTGCGCGTGGAAACTCCGCGCGAAGAGTGTTGGACCGAGACTCGGACGCGAATCGGATACCGAGGCGGTCCGCAGACGTATACTCCGGAGATAGTGGGCGTCATCGTGGGAGCGGCCATCGGCACTCGATTTGGCGACGGGCGAGGTCGGGACCTCGCAACCGCGGCAGGTGCCGTGCTCGGTGGTTCCATCGGTCACGACATAAAGAAGAGGCGTCACAGAACTTACACATACGCGGAACCCGTGGAGCGTTGTGAGATACGCCGTGATTATTACGACGAAGAGCGCCTCATGGGTTATCGTGTAACGTATCGATACGGTGGAAACACTTACCATACGCGTATGGATCATGATCCCGGTGATCGCCTGCGAGTTCGCGTTCGTGTTGAACCAGCGGAGTAAATGGTTGGGCAATACGCGCGGTAGTATAATCGGAGTCGCGAGATGCCTTTATCGGCGCGGCGATCGGAGTACATGAGAGGATTTAGATACATCTTGTTGATCACGGGGACTCTGTCTTCTATGACGGCGTTACCGGCGCCGCCGAGCAAGGAAAACCACATGTGTACCGATGTTGCAGCCGCTGTCGCCAAAGACCGCGGTAGTGGGAGAGTCCTGGCGGCGAAGGCTCGTCGCGTCGACGGGCGGTTGATGTGTCGA
>JBFGKR010000059.1:0-8568 GCA_041576575.1 Arenicellales bacterium
CCCGAGCGGTCAACGAGCCACACATCGTGAGCGACTTGTGTCTCGCATTTCCAGGGCACATCATTGTCGGATTGGACGCCAAAGACGGCAAGCTGGCCGTCGACGGGTGGTCCAAACTGTCCAAGCACGACGTCATCGACCTGGCGCAACGCTTCGAAAACGAAGGCGTGGAAGCGGTCATTTACACCGATATCTCCCGCGACGGCATGCTGTCCGGAGTTAACGTTGCGGCGACCAAGGCTTTGGCGGAGTCAATTCGTATTCCGGTCATTGCAGCCGGCGGTATAAAAAGTCTTGAAGATATCCGTAGCTTGTGTGAGATCGCAGATTCGGGTCTCTTCGGCGCCATCACCGGTCGTGCCATCTATGAAGGCACTTTGGATTTCAATGAAGGGTTGAAATTCGTTGAACAATATACCTGAGTTTTAATGCCCACTTATTTTCACAGCGTGGAACGCAGTGGATTTAGGATTGAACAAGGCACCGTCTGTGCAATCGATTAGAAAACGCCATGGGTCTCGCTAAAAGGGTCATACCTTGCCTCGATGTAGATGCCGGTCGAGTGGTCAAAGGTATTCGATTTGTCGATATCCGGGATGCGGGTGACCCGATCGAGGTAGCCCGACGTTACGACGAGCAAGGCGCCGACGAGATCACTTTTTTGGACATCACCGCCAGTTCCGACGAGCGGGACACGATTGTTCACGTTGTCGAAGGCGTCGCTAGCGAAGTTTTCATTCCGCTCACCGTCGGCGGAGGCATCCGCGCCCTCAGCGACATTCGACGTATGCTAGTCGCGGGCGCCGATAAGGTATCGATCAACACCGCTGCGGTAAACCGCCCGGAGTTTGTCGCCGAAGCCAGTGACCATTTTGGGGCCCAATGTATTGTTGTGGCGATAGACGCGAAACAGGTGCGCGGTGGGGATCGCCCGAAATGGGAAATATTTACCCACGGGGGACGAAGGCCGACGGGCATCGATGCAATCGAGTGGGGACAGCGCATGGCGGAGCTGGGAGCCGGAGAGATTCTCTTGACAAGCATGGACAGAGACGGCACGCGGGATGGTTTTGACCTGGTACTGACGAGCGCCATGGCGGCAGCGGTCCCCGTCCCGGTAATAGCCTCGGGCGGGGTCGGTAACCTCGACCATCTGGTCGAAGGCATACTCGCCGGGCACGCAGACGCGGTGCTCGCGGCGAGTATCTTTCATTTCGGCGAGTTCACTGTCGCCGATGCAAAACGTCGTATGGCCGAAAACGGCATCGAGGTGCGTTGGTAAGAGCTTGATTTCAGTGTGTTTCGCCGCCGGATCGGAGCGGGCCACCGCGCTTCCAGGTGGCGCCGGCGGCGCTACACGCGGCGAATCACCCTGAGGGTAATATCTCGGGTAGAATGTCGTCTATGAGCGCGTCTTTTCTCGATGAAATCAAGTGGAACGCAGACGGATTGGTACCGGCGATCGCCCAGGAGGCGGGGACCGGTAAGTTGTTGATGGTTGCATGGATGAACCGCGAGGCCTTGCGCCTGACGGCCGAGCGAGGCAAGGCGGTGTACTGGTCTCGCTCGCGGCGAAAATTGTGGCGCAAGGGTGAAGAGTCGGGACACGAACAACTGGTGGAGGAGATTCGACTCGATTGCGACAATGACGTCGTCCTGCTGCAGGTGGAGCAAAAAGGCGGCATCGCCTGCCACACCGGCCGCCACAGCTGTTTTTTTCAGAAACTGAAGGCCGGGAAATGGGAGGCCGTGGACGCTCCGGTGAAAGACCCGGGGGAGATATATAGCTCCCACGGTGAGAGATCATTTTGAAGTCGGACTCACGTTCCGTTCTGGAAAGGCTGGCCCAAGTCTTGGAAGCGAGAAAACTGGACGAGCCAGATCGCTCTTACACCGCCAGTCTGTATCACAAGGGTCTGGATGAAATATTGCGAAAGGTCCTGGAAGAGGCTGATGAAACCGTTGTCGCAGCGAGGCGTGGCGACCTAGACCAAATAGTGTATGAAACCGCTGACCTATGGTTCCATACGTTAGTATTGTTGGCGCATAGAGGACTGGGCCCCGACAACGTGTTGAACGAACTCGAGCGTCGTTTCGGGACGTCTGGGTTGGAAGAGCAGGCAACCCGTAGCAATGCTGGTCAAATCAAGCGCGTATCGAAGAGTAACTGAACGTGGAGAAGCAAGATGGGTTTTGGTGGAATTAGTATCTGGCAACTGCTGATTATTTTGTTGATTGTGGTGCTGCTTTTCGGGACCAAGAAGTTGCGCAATATCGGCACGGACCTCGGGGGTGCGATCAGGTCTTTTCGCAAAGAGGTTACAAAAAAGGAAAGGGGGGAATCGCAGCAACCCGCACAGATTGAGAACGACGAAAACAAAGACGAAGCGACGCGCGGCGACGTGAACGTAGCACAGAAAGACAAAGCCTAGCTCGCGATCCGCGGCTTCGTGCCATGTTTGATATCGGTTTTTGGGAGCTGTGCCTGATCGGTGTGGTGGCGTTGCTGATTCTGGGACCGGAAAGGCTTCCCAGCGTTGCTCGCACTGCGGGACTTTGGATCGGTCGTGCACGGCGCTTCATGGCCGACGTCAAGGCGGATATCGACAAGGAGCTCAAAAGCGACGAGTTGAGCGCCATGAAAGACATCGGGAGAAACCTACAGGACACTACCAAGGAACTGCGGGATCTCGGCGGTCAACTCAATGAGAACATCGTGTCCGACGACACGCTAGCTGAAGCCATAAACGAATCGGCTGGATCTCCCGGCAGTGGTGCCGCTGCCGAGCATGCCGACACATCGGCGCAATCCTCCTCGAAAAAGAATGCCGGCGCAGGGTAAAAACTCGCCCCAGAAGGACACCTTCATTTCTCATCTAATTGAGCTCCGTGATCGCTTATTACGGGCCATATTGGCAATCTTGATCGTGTTTTTAATCGCCGCGCCTTTTGCAAACACTCTGTACGAATACTTCGCTGCACCCTTGATGGCGGCGCTGCCGGCGGGAAACACAATGATATCGACGGAACCGCACGGTCCGTTTTTTGTGCCCTTCAAATTCGCGTTTGCGGTGGCGGTGGCAGTGGCGATCCCGTATTTGCTGTATCAGCTGTGGGCGTTCGTCGCTCCCGGACTGTACGCCAACGAGAAACGCCTCGTGGTCCCGATATTGATTTCGAGTACCGCGTTGTTTTATCTCGGAATTGCCTTTGCATACTATTTGGTATTTCCCATCATCTTCGCATTCTTTGCCAGCACGGCGCCCGACGGGGTCGCCGTGATGACGGATATCAACGCCTACTTGAGCTTTGCGCTCAAGCTATTTTTCGCCTTTGGCGTTGCGTTTGAGGTTCCCATCGCGACGGTGCTACTCGTCAAAGCCGGCGTAACGACGCCGCAGCGCCTGGCGGAAAAGAGACCGTATATCATTGTTGGTGCGTTCGTGGTCGGAATGCTGTTGACCCCGCCCGACATATTCTCCCAGACCATGCTCGCGGTTCCGGTGTGGGTGTTGTTCGAACTCGGAGTCCTGTTTTCCAAGCGTTTCAAAGTGGGAGAGCCGGACCTAGAAGAAGAGCAAGCGGACGCCGCTGAGGAGTTCGTAGAAATGGACGAGAACCAAATGGAGCACGAGCTTAAAGCCGCCGAAAAGGAGTTCGACAAGCTGTGATTGGGGCGAATGCGAGACGCACGGAATCTAGTTGACGGCTGAGTTAGCTTTGTCCTCCGGTCGGCTGTAGACTGGTGTCGAATGCCGGCGGATGCGTTCCCGGATTCGGTCCTGCAAGTGTTTATGCATATAAAAATTCGAGTTATGACTACAAGGTGTTTGTTTGCTCTCTTTTTATGGGTGCTGTCCGGGCCGGTGCTCACGGCGCCGCTCGTGAACCGCTTGTCTTCCCATCCGTCTCCGTATCTCGCGCTTCACGGAAACGATCCGGTTGCGTGGCAACAGTGGAGTGCGGACGCGATAGAGCGCGCGAGGGAGGAGAACAAACTTCTTTTCCTCTCCGTCGGATATTTCGCCTGCCACTGGTGCCACGTGATGCAGCGCGAGAGCTATCAAAATTCCAAGATCGCGCAATTCATCAACCAAAATTTCATTCCCGTGAAAATCGACCGGGAGTTGGAACCGGCGTTGGACGCGCAGATGATGGAATTCGTCGAGCGTACACAGGGCCGCGGCGGTTGGCCGTTGAATGTATTTCTCACTCCACAGGGCTATCCGCTTTACGCGGCTTTGTACATGCCCCCGGCGAATTTCGAGAATCTGATCATTCAGCTCGGCGAGCTCTGGAAACAGGATCCGGAACGCCTCGCAGGCATCGCACGTGTTGAGGCCGTGAGCGGTACGGGGCCGGGCGCTCCGGAATTATCTGCGGACACGGTTGCCGACCTTACTCAGCGTCTTGTTTCGACGTCTCTGCAAAACGCAGATCCGATACACGGTGGCTTTGGATCACAAAATAAATTTCCCAACGTTCCCCAGCTGCAGTTTCTGCTGAATCAGTACCGGCGCGATAGCGATCGGCGGATACGCGAGGTTTTAGAGCAGACTCTCGACGAAATGGCCAAACGAGGTTTGTTCGATCACATAGGCGGAGGATTTTTTCGCTATACCGTGGATCCCGATTGGGAAACCCCGCACTTCGAAAAAATGTTGTACGACAACGCGTTGCTGGCGCGTTTATATTTACGCGCGGGAGATACCCTGGAGCGGGACGACTATATCGAATTGGCACGTCGTTCCCTGGACTTCGCGGCGCGTGAGATGCGTCACGAGAACGGTGCGCTGTACGCGTCGTTTTCCGCTGTGGACAGTCGTGACGTCGAAGGCGGGTATTACCTGTGGGAAAAGGAAGAATTGAAAACGGCATTGAATGAGGAGGAATACGCCGTGGTGTCGCGTGTGTGGCGAATGCAGGACCCCCCCGCGCTGGATCACGGTTACTTGCCCATGTTCCGCCAGGACATCGCATCCATCGCTGGGGAATTGGGGAAGGACGCCGGTGCGGTCGCCGCGACGTTGGGGCGGGCATATCGCAAACTCCAATCGATCCGGGACTCACGCGGATTGCCCGTGGACACCAAGCTGCTCGCGGGGTGGAACGGCCTTGCGTTAGCCGCGTTCTCTGACGCCGCTCTGGTATTGAACGAACCCCGTTACCGAGAAGTAGCCGCGGGGATTTATGACTACTTGTCGAACACGCTTTGGGACGGGCGTCAATTGCGGCGTGCCGTCAGTCAAGGCGACACCATGGGTCAGGTGTCCCTGGAGGACTACGCGTACGTCTCGGACGGCATCTTGGCGTGGGCCGAGTTGACGCATCAGGACCAAGCGTGGCGCCTGCTCGAAGCGCTGGTCGGGGAAGCCTGGAGACGGTTTTTTCGTAATGGTTGGGCGCTGGCGGAAGAGGGCCTCATTCCCCACACCGCAGTCCGCGATGTGTTGATGGATGGTCCCATGCCGGCGCCGTCCGCGGTGCTGGCACGAGTATCGCTTTCTGTCGCCCTGAGGACCCGAGATGCAGCGCTCATGCAGCGAGTGCTTTCGGCGTTGAACAGCGGAAACCGGGAAATCGAGGGAAACCCGTTTTGGTTCGCGACGCAAATCGACGTCATGAACCTTGCGCAAACGTTAGAGTCGAATCCCGTTTTTCGACAGGGCCGTAAAAACGGGAGCTAACCCTGTGTTTCGAGGAAAAGGAATGATCAATGTCCGGTCGCAACACCGGACGCCGTGATACGCGCCTGTACCGGTTCCAAGTTGGTTCTTGACGCCCGGCACTCGCGTTTGCCTCGATTCTTACAGCGGCTGTGGGCCGTGCAGCAACACGGTGTCCAATTGCGTGAGCCCTGCGCCGACCTACGGATCTTCGGTGCAAGCTGTGCGGGTTTTCGGAGACGTCGCAGCCGGCATCCTCGGCCCCTCCAAGAGATCGCGGCGCTTCGGAGTGGCGCGGGACGGCGGCGCTCACACGCAACCGCGCGCTCCTCGCCGGCCTTCGGGTGCCATTCCGGATTCGGGCAGGCGGGCGCGGAGGCTGGTTCCAGCCTCCGATGGGGGGTAGCTTGACACGCCTGCTATAATGCGCCCTCGGCGGTGCGCCGCCGATTCTTGAACACTCCCTTCAGCCGAGTTTTCAGAAAATAATCGTAGGTCAACATATAACAGAAGGCTCTGCCCGCCGTTGAAGGCGGGCTCGCACTCCTAGGAGCGTAATCGTGGACGATCGCGTAGATTCCAAGCGGCGGCGATTTTTGACGCAGGTCACTGCAACGGCATGGGCCGTGGGTGGGGTTTTTACCGCCATACCCTTCATCCGCAGCATGACTCCCAGCGCGCGCGCTAGGGCGGCCGGGGCACCGGTGGCCGTAGATATCAGTGCTCTGGAAGCGGGTCAGATGCTCAAGGAAGAGTGGCGCGGCAAACCGGTTTGGATCGTTCGGCGCACGCAGGAAATGCTGGACAGCATCGCCAAGCTCAACGGGATATTGGCCGATCCCGATTCCGACCGCAGTGAGCAGCCCGAGTACGCAAAAAATGCTCACAGATCTCGCGAGCCGGAAATTGTGGTGCTTATCGGTATTTGCACCCATTTGGGTTGTTCGCCGGTGCAGAATTTCGCCATCGGCCCGGACTCGGGACTGGGGGAAGACTGGCCGGGAGGGTTCTTCTGTCCCTGTCACGGATCCAAGTTCGATCTCTCCGGACGCGTCTACAAAAATGTTCCGGCACCGACGAATCTCGTGGTGCCCCCTTACAAGTACCTGGCTCAGACAATCATTCTGGTCGGTGAAGACGACGGAGGGACGGCCTGATGATCAGGGTATTGAATTGGATCGACGAGCGGTTTCCGCTCAGGAAACTGTGGGACGAACATCTGGCGCAGTACTATGCTCCGAAGAACTTCAATTTTTGGTACTACTTTGGATCTCTCGCCATCCTCGTCCTGGTCATCCAGATCGTGACCGGGGTGTTCCTGACCATGCACTACAAGCCGTCGTCGGAGCACGCGTTCGCATCGGTTGAGTACATCATGCGAGACGTACCTTGGGGATGGCTGGTCCGTTATTTGCACTCCACCGGGGCGTCGGCGTTTTTTATAGTCATATATTTGCACATGTTCCGGGCGCTGCTGTACGGATCCCATCGCGCTCCCCGCGAACTCGTTTGGTTGCTCGGATGCATCATGTACGTGTTGCTGATGGCCGAAGCCTTCATGGGTTATTTGTTGCCCTGGGGGAATATGTCGTACTGGGGAGCACAGGTGATCATTTCCCTTTTCACGGCCATTCCCTGGATCGGGGAAGGTTTGGCGGAATGGTTGCGGGGAGACTTCGTCGTTTCCGATGCCACCTTGAATCGATTTTTTGCTTTTCACGTGGCGCTCATTCCGCTGGTGCTGACGTTTCTCGTAATAGTTCATATCCTTGCGCTACACAGCGTCGGATCCAATAACCCCGACGGTATAGAAATCAAGAAGAACAAAGATGAGCGCGGGAATCCGAAAGACGGAATCCCTTTTCATCCCTATTATTCCGTGAAGGACCTGGTGGGGGTGGTCGTGTTCCTGATGGTTTTTCTTGGGATCGTGTTCTTTGCCCCTGAGTTTTTCGGCTTGTTTCTGGAGAAGGATAATTTTCAACCAGCCAACATACTGCAGACTCCGCCCGACATCGTTCCACTATGGTATTTCACTCCCTTTTATTCAATTTTGAGGGCGGTGACGTATCCGTTGTTCGGTGTGGACGCGAAGTTCTGGGGTGTGGTGTGCATGGGTTTATCGATAGCGCTGTTCTTTGTTCTGCCTTGGCTTGACCGGTCACCCGTTAAATCGATTCGTTACCGGGGTTGGATGTACAAATCGGCGCTGGGCTTGTTTGTCATCAGTTTTGTAGTGCTGGGATTCCTTGGAATGAAAAACCCGCAGCACGTGGATTTGTTCTGGTTTCCAAATTTGGTTTGGGCCCAGATCTTCTTTTTCGTGTATTTTGGCTTCTTTCTACTGATGCCCTGGTACACGAAATGGGACAAGACGAAACCGGAACCTGAAAGGGTGAAATTCAAATGAACAGATTCATAGCCTTTGTACTGCTCGTCTCTGCTTCATCTTGGTGCGCGGCAGCCAGTGAGGACGTTCCGCTTGACGACGTCTACGTCAATCTCAGCGATACCGCTTCCTTACAACGGGGAGCCCGGTTGTTTATTAACTATTGTTTGTCTTGTCACAGTGCCTCTTACATGCGCTACCGGCAGATGGGAGAGGACCTGGGCATCGGTGAAGATCTATTGAAGGAGAACCTGTTGTTCGCGGGAGAAAAACCGGGTGATTTGATGCAGGCCACCATGCCCCCTAAGTACGCCAAGCAGTGGTTCGGAGTCGTGCCGCCCGATTTGACCCTAATCGCCCGCGTGCGCAGGCCGGATTGGATATACACCTATCTGCGCAGCTTCTACCTTGACCCAGGCTCGCCGAGCGGATGGAACAATACACTGTTCAGGAACGTGGCGATGCCTCATGTGCTCTACGAGTTGCAGGGAAGTCAGCGATTGGCAAGCGACG
>JBFGKR010000060.1:0-8532 GCA_041576575.1 Arenicellales bacterium
AAGAGGCGTGCCCAGCACGTACCGGACTTCGCGCTTGCTCATGCCGGGCTTCAACTGCTGGAGTTGCCCCGCGGTGACGACGTTTCCCTGCTGCACGTCGATCTTGTACGTTCGTATGCAGCCGCTGGACAAGACGATGAGCAGCACGAGTATGACGCATGGGATTCGGCGCATGAAGACTCTCTGTCGTGAAAGGACGGATGATAACGAATGTGCGGGTAGCCGTAAAACGCGTCGTGATTCTGCGCACCGGGAGAGAAATTAAAGGTTTTTCAACACCGCGATTTCGTCGCATCGACTGAATTTGTAACAGGTCACGCAGATACCCCAGACCTTTTCCGGAAGCGTATCCTTGGAGACCGTGCGGAAGCCCAATTTGTGAAAGAATCCGGGCACGTAGGTCAGCGCCATGAGGCGGCGAAAACCGCGAGCCCGGGCTTCTGCGATCAAGTACTCCACCAGCAGGCGGCCGAGGCCGCAACCCGTGTAGTCAGCGGCAATCATGAGGCTGCGTATTTCCGCAAGTTCTCGCGTAAACACCTCCAGAGCGCCGCATCCGACGACCGTAGAATCCGCCACAATGACGTGGAACTCGCTCAGGTTGCGCCGGATGTCGTCTTCCGTTCGGGGAAGAACGTTTCCCATCGCGGCGTATTCGCTCAAAAGGGCGCTGATTTCGCCAACCTCTTCGGGCTTAGCCTTGCGCAACCGCGCGTCTTCTCCGGTGTGTTGAGCTGGACCACTCATATTGATCGCGCACGTCGCAGGGGTAATCCCCCGGTGGAATTATTCTGCGAGCGAGAGTTGCGATGCGGCGGCCGTGTCGGTGCCGGCGCGGGACAACATCTCGTGCGCGTGTGCAACGGATTGCTCTGTAATGTTAACGCCCCCGAGCATGCGCGCGATTTCCTGCACGCGCCGCTCCTCGAGCAAGGAACGCACCGTGACCTTCAGGGTCGGGTCGTCGTGCTTCCTGACCTGGAAGTGACGCTGACCCTGGGCGGCAACCTGTGGGAGGTGAGTGACGCACAGCACCTGATGCGTGTCCGCCAGTGAACGAAGCCTCTGACCGACGATCTCCGCGACGCCACCGCCGATGCCGACGTCCACTTCGTCGAAGATGAGGGTAGGCACGCGTCCGACCGCAGCCGTGATCACCTGGATGGCGAGGCTGATGCGGGAGAGTTCGCCGCCGGATGCGACCTTCGTAAGTGGACGGAGTGGCTGGCCGGGATTGGTGCTCACCCGAAAAACAATGTCATCGAGCCCAAATCGTGTCGGCGTCGCCGCGTCGCGCGGCGTCACCGTGACCTCGAATCGGCCGCCGCGCATGCCCAGTTCCTGCATACGTCGGGTAACCCTCTGCGACAGTTCGTCTGCCGCCGCGACCCGTCGCTTTGATACTTCGGCCGCCGTCGACTGGTAATCTCGCAGCGCGGTCTCGAGAGCCCGTTGTAAGTCCTCGACAATGATGTCGGCGGATTCGAGCTCGCCGAGCCTGGCTGTCAACTGCTGCCGGGTGTCCGCCAGCGCATTGGGTTCAACACGATGTTTACGAGCCAGATCCATGAGAGTGCGCATGCGCTGGTCGATTTCTTCCATTCGTTGGGGATCGACTTCGATCTTCCCCATGAGTCTTCCGAGCTGAGACGCTGCTTCGTCGACCTGGATCGATGCCTGGTTCAGCAGGTCGCAAACCGCTTGCAAATCCGGCTCGTAATCCAGCAGCGCGATAAGCCGGTTGAGACAATGCGCGAGCACATCGGTGGCCGACTGCTGTTCGGCGGCGTACAGACCAAGATGACAGTGCTCTATTCCATCCCGAAGTTCTCGGGCGTGGGCCAGACGGGAGTGCTGCCGTTCCAGGTCGCTGAACTCCCCCTCGCGCACATCCATTTCTGCGAGTTCGGCGCATTGAAACCGCAGCAAATCCAGTTCGTGCAATCGGCTGGAGGACTTCCGGCTTAGTTGCTCCAGTTCCGTGCGCAGGCGCATTATCTCCTGGTGACCGCGTTCGAGTGCGTCGACTTCTTTTCCGAGGCGAGCGAAGTCGTCCACCGTGCGACGCTGCACCTCGCGTTTGAGCAGCGACTGGTGCTCGTGTTGGCCGTGTATGTCGACGACGCGTTGTCCGAAGTCGCGCAAGGATTGTAAGGTCACCGGACGACCGTTGATGAAAGCCTTGGACGATTTGTTTCGGTGTAGCAGGCGGCGCACGATGCACGAGTCGTCTTCGTGGAGTTCGTTGTCCTTGATCCAGCGCGCTGCGTCGCCCTCGGGGTGCAGTGTGAATCCGGCGGTGATTTCCGCCGAGTCGACGCCGGCACGTATATTGTCGGTTTCGCTGCGCGCACCAAGCGCCAGCATCAAGGCATCGATCAAGATCGATTTTCCCGCTCCGGTCTCTCCCGTTAGCACCGTGAATCCCGGTTCCAACTCCAATTGCAGCCTGGGTACGATGGCGTAGTCGCGAATAAAAAGCGATGTCAGCATTTACGTCAAATTGCCTCGCCCCAGCCGAGCTTCGATCGCAGCGCGGCGTAGTGATCGTGGTCCAGGGTGCGCACGAATCGCACGGTTTCGTCGGCACGGCGTATACGTATCTTTTCGTCGCCGTCGAGGTGAAAAACGATTTGTCCGTCCAGGGATACGTGCGCGCAGCGCTTACGCACGTCGATGAGGTTAAAATCGATGACGCTGGTGCTCCTGAGCGCAATCGGGCGGTGCGACAGCATGTGCGGACAGATGGGCACCATGATCAAGGCTTCCAGTTGCGGATGCAGAATCGGCCCGCCCGCGGAGAGCGCGTAGGCGGTGGAGCCCGTTGGTGTGGCGACTATGATACCGTCGGAGCGCAGTTTGGTTACGAACTCTCCGTCGACGTAGATCTGAAATTCAATCAAGCGCTCGAACTCGCTTTTTCCGATCACCATATCGTTGAAGGCGCTGGCCTCGTAGAGCACGGTGTCTTCCCGGACGACGTCCATGTGAATCATTATGCGTTCCTCCAGGTTGTATTCGCCATCCAGAATCCGACCGATGTCCTCGTGCATCTCATTGAGAGATATATCGGTCAGAAAACCCAGGCGACCCATGTTCACGCCCACAACGGGTACGCGATGTTGCGCTAGGGAACGCGCGACGTGCAACATCGTCCCATCGCCTCCGATGACGATGCCCAGTTCTATGCGGTGAGCGATATCCGCATCCGACATATCGCGCGCACCGGTCGCGCTGCGGTCCTCGGTCTCGGTGTTGGCGATTAACACATCGATGTCGCGATAGCGTAGATATTCGCTGAGGCTTGTGAGCGCGTCACGGACCCTGGGATCATTGTTTTTCCCGAAGAGTCCGATGGTCTTGAACGGTTTCGGCATCGTGGTTCGTGATCTTTCGTGGGCACCGGGTGATTACGATGGGGCAGGTAATCGAGGCGCGGGATACCGAGATTTTCGTCCATTTCTTCGATGGAGTGAACTTTTTTGGGAATTCCCGCGCCGCTGAACGCGCCTCAACTCGAACACGGCGCCGCCGGCGCTCGGGACCGGAGCGGTCGCCTTTCTGGGACAGTTCGTCCGGATTATTGACAGCCCGTGTTTACGTTGATAGCGTGCGCATTTAGCACTCTCCGAGATCGAGTGCTAAGCGCTGGAGTGACATAGCTGAATCATGGTGAAGTTGGACGGTCGCGCGGAAACGCTGCTCAAGACCTTAATAGAGATCTACATCAGTGACGGCCAGCCGGTCGGCTCCCGGAAGTTGGCCCGCTACGCGAACCTGGACTTGAGTCCGGCGACCGTGCGCAATGTCATGTCGGACTTGGAGGACTTAGGGCTCATCCAATCGCCGCACACGTCGGCGGGGAGGATTCCCACCCAACAGGGTTATCGGTTTTTTGTGGACACCCTGCTGAAGATAAAACCGATCCGTCAGAAGGCGTTGGACGAAATGCAGGATACCCTATCGACGGAGGCCGATCCGAAGTTGTTGTTGGCCAAGACCTCGGAGCTTTTGTCGCAACTCACTAAATTCGCGGGCGTCGTGCTGATTCCCGGTCAAAGGACGTCGCTGTTTCGCCAGATCGAATTCGTGAGCTTGGCGCCGGAACGCGTCTTGGCCATCCTCGTCACCGACGACGGTCGCGTGCAAAACCGAGTGATTCCCACGGACCGCGTGTATTCGCAGAACGAACTCATCGAAGCCGCGAATTTCTTCAATGACACCTACGGCGGGAATTCGCTCGCGGAGGTGCGGCGCATTCTTCTGGAAGAAATGCAGCGGGACAGCGATGAAATGCACCGCATCATGGCCACCGCCCTGGCCGTCGCCGGCAAATTTTTCGATGAGGAGGAAAACGGCGGCGAGAATGTCGTGTTGCGGGGCGAACAGAATCTACTCAACGTCCCCGATCTGTGCCAGATAGACAAGCTGCAGAAACTGTTCGACGCATTCAAGACCAAACAGGATCTGCTCGATCTGCTCGATCGCAGCATGAGAGTGAACGGAATAAGCATATTCATCGGCGAAGAATCCGGTTATCGCTCGCTGGGCGATTGCAGCGTGGTGACTGCACCCTACGAGCACGACGGCGAAGTCATTGGAACCTTGGGTGTGGTCGGCCCGACGCGAATGTCGTACGACGAGATTATTCCGGTCGTCGATGTGACCGCACGGCTGTTGAGTTGCGCGCTGTCCAGCCACCCGGAGAAATACCAATAACCTCAAGGTTGTCTGGAGTTCAGCTCGAAATGTATCGGCGCCGGTACGGCGCCCGCTCCGCTCCTCGTTTATTTTAGGTAATCGGCGACACCCAGTATCCGCCTCCGTCGTGACAACGGATTTATTGTTTTTTGACCGATTCCAATGGAGCTCGAGTTCATTGCGGCCAAGATAGGGATTGTCGGCTCAAGGCTTGAAATGGCTACGACGCGACCCCAAGGTACACCCGACTATAGCGAAAAGCATAAGTGGAGCTACGACACCGTGAAGCGAAAATCCAAGCAGCAACCGGAAGTACAATCCGAGCGGCGAGATCTGCAGGACGAAGCCGAAGCAAGCGCGACGGAAGCGGCAGCAGAGTCGAAACATCCCGACGACACCCAGGAAGCCGTTGCTCCGGCGCCGAGCGGCGACCTGGAGGTTGTGCAGAACGAATTGAGCAAGACGCTGGCCGAATTGGAGGACTGGAGAGACAAATGTCTGCGCGCCCAAGCGGAGACGGAGAATACGCGGCGCCGCGCCGAGAAGGAAATCACGAATTCCCGCAAATATGCGGTTGAGCGCTTCGCCACCGAGATGTTGGCGGTGCGCGACAGCTTGGAGTTGGCTCGTAATGTGGACCTCGATCAGGAAGACGCCACAGCGGTGGAAAAGATGTTGGAGGGCGTGAACTTAACCTTGAAGCAGATCGACGCGGTGTTCGATCGGTTCGCTCTCAAAGAGGTGGCTCCAGCTATCGGCGACAAGCTGGACCCGGAGCGGCATCAGGCGATGAGTGTCCAGGAATCCACGGAGATCTCGCCTAACCACATCGTGACGGTGATACAGAAGGGATACACGCTGCAAGATCGATTGATCCGCCCGGCTATGGTCATTGTCGCTAAGGCGGCGGCGCCCGAGGCGGAACCGGTGTCCACGAGGGAAAGTCTTGAAAAAACGGAATAAGGACCCAATCTTCAAAAATAATTAACGATTAAACTGCGAAATCGAATTTTAGGGGAAAAGAGAATGGGAAAGATTATTGGCATCGACTTGGGCACCACCAACTCCTGTGTCGCCCTGATGGAGGGAGACAAGGCGCGGGTGATCGAAAACAGCGAGGGTGATCGAACGACGCCTTCCGTTGTTGCGTTCACCGAGGACGGCGAGGTGCTCGTGGGACAGCCGGCAAAGCGCCAGGCCGTGACCAATCCGCACAACACCCTGTTTGCCGTGAAGCGCTTGATCGGGCGCAAGTTTTCCGAAGACGTAGTGCAACGCGACATCAAGTTGATGCCTTACAAAATAGTCAAGGCCAGCAACGGCGACGCGTGGATAAACGTCAACGGCAAGGAGATGGCGCCGCCCGAGATCTCCGCGCGCGTGCTGCAAAAAATGAAAAAGACCGCCGAGGATTATCTGGGACAGGAGGTCAAGGAGGCGGTCATCACGGTCCCGGCCTACTTTAACGATTCTCAGCGCCAGGCGACCAAGGACGCAGGCCGGATTGCCGGCTTGGACGTAAAACGCATCATCAATGAACCGACCGCCGCTGCGTTGGCGTATGGACTGGAAAAGAAGAAGGGGGATCACAAAATCGCAGTCTATGATCTCGGCGGTGGGACTTTCGACATATCCATTATTGAAATTGCAGAAGTGGACGGCGAACATCAATTCGAAGTGCTGTCGACCAACGGGGATACTTTCCTCGGGGGCGAGGACTTCGATCGTCGATTGATCGACTATCTTGCCGACCAGTTCAAAAAGGACCAGGGCATGGATCTTCGAGGAGATCCTCTCGCCATGCAGCGCCTGAAAGAGGCGGCGGAGAAGGCCAAAATCGAGTTGTCGTCATCCGCGCAAACCGAGGTGAACCTGCCTTACATCACCGCCGACAAGAGCGGCCCCAAGCACCTCAACATGAAGGTCACCCGAGCGAAGCTCGAGTCCATGGTGGAAGACTTGATTCAACGTACCGTCGAGCCGTGTAAGATCGCCCTCAAGGACGCTGGATTGTCGGCCAGCGATATCGACGACGTGATTTTGGTCGGCGGACAGACGAGAATGCCCAAGGTTCAGGAGACGGTGAAGAACTTTTTCGGTCGTGAGCCGCGCAAGGACGTAAATCCGGACGAGGCCGTGGCTGTTGGAGCGGCGATTCAAGGCGGTGTTCTAGGGGGCGACGTCAAGGACGTGTTGTTGCTCGACGTTACGCCATTGTCTTTGGGCATCGAAACCCTCGGCGGCGTGATGACCAAGCTGATCGAAAAGAACACCACGATCCCGACCAAGGCAACCCAGGTCTTTTCCACTGCGGACGACAATCAAACCGCGGTCACCGTCCACGTGCTGCAGGGAGAGCGCGATATGGCGAGTGGAAACAAATCGCTCGGCAGATTCGATTTAACCGATATACCGCCGGCGCCGCGGGGCGTCCCTCAAGTCGAAGTCACCTTTGATATAGACGCCAACGGCATCATGCACGTTTCGGCAAAGGACAAAGCCACGAGCAAGGAAAATAAGATCGTTATCAAATCCAGTTCGGGCCTCAGCGACGAGGAGATCAACAAGATGGTCAAGGACGCGGAGGAGCACGCGGAGGAAGACCGCAAGGCGCGCGAACTGGTGGAGGCCCGCAACCACGGCGACGCCATGATTCACAGTGTCCGCAAGTCTATGACGGCGATGGGTGAAAAGATCAGCGACGAAGAAAAGTCGAAGATCGAAGACGCGATCAAGGAGCTGGAAGAGGCGGCGAAGGGCGACGACGTCGAAGCCATCAAATCGAAGACCCAGGCGCTGGCGGAGGCCAGTCATCATCTGGCCGAGGAAATGTACAAACAGGCGAGCCCGGAAGAAGCGGTTGATGAAGCCAGCACATCGACGACGGGCGACAGTGGTAAATCGACGGAAGAAAACGTCGTCGACGCGGAGTTCGAGGAGGTCAAAGACGACGAGAGTAAGAGCTGACGCAATCTTGACCGGGATTATTCTTAGTGCAGGCGTGGGCGGCGCAAGCCATGCCCAGGCCTGCAATTGCGTCTGAGCAGACCGGGGCGTCCTCCCGTAGACGCCGCCAATTCAAAGAAAGAACAACAAACGCCGAAAGGGTTATGACGAAGCGTGATTACTACGAAGTTTTAGGTGTTCAACGCAACGCGTCGGACGGCGAAATCAAGAAGGCCTACCGCCGCCTGGCGATGAAACATCATCCGGACCGCAATCCGGGTGACAAAAACGCCGAAATAAAGTTCAAGGAGGCCAAGGAGGCCTACGAAGTCCTGCGGGACGGCCAGAAGCGCGCCGCCTACGATCAGTTTGGGCATGCCGGCGTGGACCCGTCGGCGACCGCCGGGGGTGGTTTCCACGGAACCGGTATGGGTGGCTTCAGCGACATCTTCGGCGACATCTTCGGCGACATTTTCGGAGGCGGTGGACCGAGACGGTCGCGGGGACGAGCCCGCGGCCTCGATCTCAGGTACAACCTGGAGTTGACTATGGAGGAGGCGGTACGAGGCACCGAATCCCGGATCCGCGTACCGACGAGCGTTGTCTGCGATCGTTGCGACGGTACCGGCGCGTCCCCGGGGAGCGCACCGACCGCGTGCGCCACCTGCGGCGGTGCCGGCCAGGTCCGTATGCAGCAGGGTTTCTTTTCCGTGCAGCAAACCTGCCCCGCCTGCCGCGGATCGGGAACCGTCATCAAAGATCCCTGCGGCCGTTGCCACGGCGCAGGTTTGACCAAGCAGACAAAAACCCTCTCCGTGAAGGTACCTGCAGGAATCGATGAAGGCGATCAAATCCGCTTGGCCGGGGAAGGCGAGAGCGGAGGGC
>JBFGKR010000061.1:0-8510 GCA_041576575.1 Arenicellales bacterium
CTCCTCGATCCCATAGACACGCGCAGCACCCTGGCCATGGCCCTGACGGCCGCCTTGAACGCGCCGATTCCCGAGACCCGTTACGGGGTTTTCAGAATGTGACGGGATCCTCCGGCGAAAACCACCAAAATACGACGTCGTTGTCTTACGTCGGGATTCGCTGAAAGCCCAAAACCCTCCACAGCCAAGCGCACATCGCACCTCCGCGAGACACGTGTCTGCGCGAATCCGGCCATTCATCGAATCGGATCTGGTTTCGATTTTGCGCACGAACGGATGATCAACACGTGGCGCCATCGAAAAAACGTTGCGTTTAACCTGCAAAGGGTCTAAATCCAGTATGCAAGAACGCGCGACAAGGCAAATTGGACTGATCCCTTGAGTCGGTCGCAACTAAAATTCGACTTGGCAAACCGAGAGTACGCATGATTATCGAGAACGGAACCAAGGTACATATCATATACAGGGCGCTTTACGAAACTTCGATCCGGCGCCATTTCTTAGGCGAGGTTACTGCCGCCGATGGAGCGCTGTGTTGTGTTGAAGGTTTCGCATTCGTCTATGATCCGAAGTCAACCATGTATATAAAAAAACCAGAAAAACGAACAACTGTCGTTGATATGGGTGAAAGCGGTTATATCGTCAACGTTATTGACTCGGGGGTGAACATAGACAACGTCGTGTACAAATATATAAGCGACGTTGGTTTGGTTGCTACCGACAATCGGAATTTCATACTGAACATTAATGAATTCGGAGCAAGAAGCTGATCCCAAATTCCTCGACAAAACCGGCAACCGGAAACGTGACTCCCAATCCCCGGATTCGACCCACGTCTAACTTCCACTTCCGAGACTGTATTCCCACTGGCTAGGTGCGCTAGGATAACCCGCCAGCCGCGCCGACTCTGGAATCCACCCGGGGATCCTTACATTCCGTGTGGCTCGAGCGCATGGTGAGCACACGCCTCACGTGCGAGGAGCGAAGTGGTAACAGAGACCATTTGGAGGATTGCGATCATGCACAAACTCTCGAACACCTGTACGGCACTGTTGACTGCGGTTTTGCCGCTGGCCGCCGCGGCGGTAGAACCGCCCCGAATCTCGCGCGCTGAAAGCGCGCCTGTGTCGACACCGGCGCTGCTGACGGCGCAACGACAAGCGGCTACGGAATCGGCGTCGGAAGCCACGCAAGAGTTGTCGCGGGAGGCGTTGTACAACAGCGACAAGGCGCCGGATTCGATGCTGTACGACAAACCGCAAATGGTGGTCGACGGCGTGTGGTCGGCGATCGGTGCGACGGCGCCACGCACGTATGCGAACTCAGGGCACAATAACAACTTGTCGTTCGTGATCACCACCGAGGGCGTGCTGGTCGTAAACGCCGGTGACAACTATCTCTTGGCCAAGGCATTACATGAGGAGATCAAGAAGGTCACCGATCAACCAGTCAAGTACGTGGTGCTGGAAAACGGCCAGGGCCACGCCATGCTCGGTTCGGGATACTGGAAGGAACAAGGAGTTCCAGTGATTGCCCACGAAGACGCGGCGCGAGAGATCGAAGATAACGCGTTCGCTATTATGGAGAACATGAAACAGCAAGCAAAGGAAAAGGCGCAAGGCACGTCGGTGGTGATGCCGGACAAGACCTTCAAGGATGAGATGGTGATCGAAATGGGAGGCGAACGGATTGAACTGCTGTACCTCGGCCCGGCCCATAGCCCGGGCGACATCGTGGTCTGGTTACCGCAAAAACGTCTGGTGATCTCGGGCGACATGGCATTTCATCAGCGCCTGCTGCCGATCTTCGAAGACACCGATACCGCAGCCTGGTTGAAGACCTGGGAAAAGTTCGCCGCCTTGGGTGCGGAGATCGTCATTCCCGGCCACGGGGGTCCCACCAATATGGCGGAGGTCACGCGCTACACCAAAGACTACCTGTTTGAGCTGCGCGAAAAGGTGGCCGAGGTGATCGACAACGGCGGCTCTCTGCACGACGCCTACGAGGTCGATCAGTCCGCATACGCGCATTTGCCGACATTCGAATTTCTGGCCAAGCGCAATGCCGGGCGGGTTTTCCAGAAAATGGAGTTTGAATTTTAGGGCGCCGTACAACCAAGACGCAACACACCCAAGTATTCGCGGGCCGTTGTTTCCAGAAGCTAAACCGTCGCCGAGGCACTTACGCCTTCGCCGTCGCGTGCTCCGCTCTCGCGGCGAAAAAAACCTCTCGGGCCACATCCAGGTTCATCGCGAAAATCCCTAAACCCACGATCAGGTCGGGCCACACGGATAACGTCGCGGCAGTGCCGATTCCGGCTCCGACAATGGCAACGTTAGCAATCGCGTCGTTGCGAGCCGATAGGAATGCCGCTCGCGTCAGACTGCTGCAATCTTTCCTGAAGCGGGCGAGTATGAACGCACAGCATAGATTTACGAGGAGTGCGCCGAGCCCCGCCAAGGTCAAGGGCACGTGGGCCGGTGGAACCGGCGACCCGAGCTTCTGCCACAACGTCCACACCGCAGCAACTCCAGGCGCCAAAAGAATTCCTGCGAGCACCATGCCCACGATCGACCGCTTGCGGATGCTCCACCCCAGCGCCAGAAGAATCAGGACGTTGACCGACGTGTCTTCGAGAAAGTCGATTGAGTCCGCGAACAACGAAACCGAGCGAATGCTCATCGCTACCGTGATTTCGATACCGAAATAAGCAAGATTGAGAGCCGCGACCACGGCGAGGGCTTTACGCAGTCCCGATTTCAAAATCGTTCAATCACTCCGTGAGGTTGTGCCGCTCGCGGACCCCTACTCAAGATAGGCTGAGACAAGGGTTCGCCCGACGGCCCTCAATGAATGGATCCATCGGAACAGTTGCTTCGGTCAATCGTCTTCCGCTGCGGCGGCGATGACTCCGTCGGCGCAGAATGGGGCCGATCGGCAGATTCGTGCTCATCCATTGTACGGACACGGTGTCGCCGACTGTCAAGACGTGGACGATGCGGAGTCCGTGCACTGGGGCTTTGTTACAATTCATGCTTGACGTATGCCTTCGGACAAAGCTTAGCGGCCCTTGGAGAGAAGCGGACCGTCTCGACTTGGTTTCGGACTTATGCAGTTTCCTCATTGCGCACGAACCGAGTCGGACAAGCGCTCGGAACCAATCAACACAACACGGAGACCAACATGCTCGAATCGATCGTTGCAAGCGCAACACACAATATACACATCCCTTTCTGTGCCGAACGACATGCTTCCATCCTGCCCCGCCGCCCGCGGTTATAGCTATTCTTTGAATCCGGCTCTGGCGTGGCTGCCGTCGCAGAATGGTTTGTTGTTCGACCCGCCGCAGCGGCACAATGCGACTTGAGTTCCTGTCCAGGCGGCGCGTCCGCTGCTTGCGTGGATGGTCGCGTTGCCCGTCAGCATGAGCGGGCCGTTTTTCAAGGGGTTTATGCGCAGCGGCCCGCCCAATTCTCCTAGCAACTCTCCCGTTTCACCGACCGCGCCGAAATCCCTGAACCCCGCCTCCTCATGGCTGTTGTCGCAAAACGGTTTGTTCTTTGACCGACCGCACCGGCACAGCGCGGCGCGGAAGACACGCCTTGGTTGATGCTCCGGGGCCAACTCGAACCGCAAGTCACCTCGAATAAAGTACGGCCCGTTGTAGGCCACGGTTACCGTATTTTTTTCGGCCGGCTGTTCGGCCGCACTCGAGTCATTGAAGTGATACGTCAGTGCACCCGTCGGGCAGCGCTCGACGACGTGGATCACCTCGTCAGGGGAGACGAGGTCGGGCACACACCATGGTTTGCGGCCGGCTACGAATAAATCGCCTTTGGCGCGACCGCATTCGCCGATGTGAATGCACACGCGGCTATCCCACTCCACATTGACTTTGTCTCCGGTGTATCTAGATCGAGTTTTTTCGCCCATGGCTCCCGTCCTCGCAACAAGAATTCGGTCAGCGGCTGTGCATTGATGGCCCAGCGTGTCGGGCGGATTGTACGACCTTTCAATAGAATAATCCGAAATCGACTCCGGATTGCGTGGTGGAAGCCACGCTGACTCAATCTAGGCGCGAATGCCCCCACGGTTCGAGATACCGTCGATTGGGCACGGTTCTGAGCATTGCGGAAAGCGCTCCGAGAGACGCCGTGACCGCTCCGGGCCCTGCACGCACTGCCCGACGCCTTGCCAAGCCGCCTTGCGGTCGATCACGAATATCGGTCGAATTGCTCGGTCCGCCGTGCGCACAGCGCAAGCTGTTTACTTCTCTTCAAACCTGATGCTTACGCCGCCCTCCCCCGCGAGCAGCCGTTTGAGATGAAACGTCGCGAGCGGGTCTTCTCCGTACTGCCCCATCAGCGCCGCGAAGGTTTGGCTGGCTTTGGATTCACCGGCTTCGAGCTGGGCGAATGCCTCCCGGTAGGCCACGGTTGCCGGTGCCTCGGCCAGATCGGTGGGTATCGGCTCGTAAACTTTGAGCTCCTCGGATTTCCCTTTCAAAAACAGAACGCCGACGGGCCGCCCGGTAAAATCCGGTATCTGTTCGACCACGCTTTTGCTGACGCAGATTCGGGTGCCCAGGTATTTGTTGACGCTCTCCAGTCGCGCTGTCGTATTGATTGCGTCTCCATACGCCGTGTAATTGAAAAACATCGCTCCGCCGAAGTTTCCGACAATCGCCGGTCCGGAATGCACACCGATGCGAGTGATGCCCCAAGACACACCCGCTGTGCCTTGTCGTTGCCGAAACTCTTGGCAAAAGGCGTCCATCTCCAAGGCACAGTCTACGCCCCGCCCCGCGTGGTCGGGTTGCTCCAGAGGCGCTCCGAACATTGCGTACACTGCGTCCCCGACAATTTTGTCCACCATGCCTCGGTGTCGAAACACGATCCGAGTCATTCCATCTAAATACTCGTTGAGCATCGACATAACGGTACCGGGTTCCAACGCCTCCACGAGCGGCGTGAAATTCGTGATGTCGGTGAATACTAATGTGATGTCACGCCGCTGACCCGTGAGATCCAACGATTCGGGGTCGTCTGCCAGCTGCTTCGCCAAGCTCGGGGAAAAATACCGTGACAAGTTCGCCTGCGCCTGCTCCGCCGCCTTGCGCAGCGCCTCCTCGGCCGCCAACTCACGTTCGCGCAGGCGCTTTTTTTCCAGACTCGCGCGGATCCGCGCGTGCAGCAGCACCGGATCGAACGGCTTTGGCAGATGATCGTCTGCGCCCATCTCTATGCATTTGACCACGCTTTCCAATTCTTCCACGGCGGAAATAACGATCACGGGAATATCTCGTGTACGAGCGTCGACCTTCATCTGACGCAGCACTTCGAACCCATCGATTTCCGGCATCATTATGTCGAGCAGCACCAAATCGAAAGACTGAGTCTGGAGCGTTTCCAAAGCCTCCCGACCATTCTCGCAGAGACTGACGGTATGTCCCTGCCGTTTCAGGCCTTTGGCCAATTTGAGTCAATTCAACCGATTATCGTCCACAACGAGCACGCGACCGCCGATGGCGGATTCCCTCGCGCCGTGTCCAGCACGATCCACCGCAGCGAGCACCTGTGTTTGCGTCATTCTCATAACATCAACCAACCTATTGCCGTGATCCGCGAGGCGGGCTTGATCCGCCTTTACTAAATCACGACCTTCCTCCTCTCTAAGGTCGCGGCCACTCTTGCGTGAAGTGTCGAGGGTTCGACCTCTTTACTCAAGTAGTCTTCCGCTCCGAGCTGTAAACATTTCCCCACGCTTTCGTCGTCGTTCTCCGCTGAAATCATGATCACCGGAATATCTCGCAGCGCGGCGTCATTTTGCATCGCCTCGAGCACCTGAAGGCCGTCAATCCCGGGCATCAAAACGTCAAGCAGTACGAGATCGAAAACACCCGTGCGTAGGTTCAGCAAAGCCTCTTCCCCACCCTCGGCTAGAGCCACGACGTAGCCTTGCTTCTCCAGGGTCTTGCACAACTTGAGCCGGTTCAATCGATTGTCGTCGACGACGAGAACGCGAGCGTGCTCACCAGCCATAACATTTGCCCTCTCGTTCCATACGCGCCCGTCAACTCACCACCGCCATTCCACCCCTAGATCATCAAGACGATACCGTCTTTGCACGGACGCTAGTTCCGACAGACAAGTTTCGCAGAACGGCTTCCAGTTTTTCGTATTCCGTTCTGGCTCTAACTACCAAAGGTTTCGCCTCGTGGGGAGACTCGGCCCTGCCCATGGCCTCCGCCTCCTTGCACACCTGATAGAGCGCTTCCGCCCCAAATTCCGCACTGTTGGATTTCAGGCTGTGAGCGGCCAGCCGAAGCTCCGCCGCGTTCCCCTGCAGCGCGCTCTGCTGCATTGTTTCCAGCAATGTCGGCGCGTCTTCCAGGAAGGTGTCAATCATCTCCGTAATGAAGTCTGTGTCGTCGCCAGTGACCTTCCGGAGTCGATCCAGCACGGCCGATTCGGTCGGCTCCGCCGCCGAAGAGGACGCCGCCTCGTCCTGCTTTCCGGATCGGAAACTCCCGTTACGACGCCCCCGCATTTCACCTACAGTTCGCATATCCGCCGCTACGCTCTTGTCATGCTTTCCGCTCAACGGCCCGCACCGCTTCAATGCTTCGATTAGTTTCTCGACGCGAATCGGCTTGCTGATATAGTCGTCCATACCTGCGGTGAAGCACATTTCGCGGTCGCCCTGCATCGCATTAGCCGTCATTGCGACGATGCGCGGACGTGGCCCGGCTGGCCATTCCTCGGCAATACGCCGCGTGGCTTCGAGCCCATCCATGCCCGGCATTTGCACGTCCATGAGTACGACGTCGTAGGGCTGGCGCCGCAACATTTCTATCACCTCGAAGCCGTTAAGGGCGCTATCGGCTTGGTAACCAAGTCGCTGCAACAAACGCAAACCCAACTTCCGGTTAGTGGCGTTATCTTCCGCAAGCAAAATTCGCAGCGGCAAACGCTTCCCCATTTGATCGTCGAACATCGACTCGTCCCTTTGCACCTGTTGCTCGACCGCCGGCGCGTCGTTGTCGAAGATTTCAATCAGCACATTAAATAGCTGGGACGGCTTGATCGGCTTGAGGAGAACCGCGGAGAAATCGGTCGCCCCATCGCTGACGTCATGCACGAAGTCGCGCCGGCTCAATGATGACAACATCACGAGAGGAATTTTCCCGTCAGACCCCGGCGCGCCGGATGACTGGGATTCGAGCTCGCGGATCTTGGCCGCCAACGTCATTCCGTTCATTTACGGCATCTCCATATCCAGCAATGCCACGGCAAATTCGTTATCTTTCGCAAGCCAATCCAACGCCTTCCTGGGGGAGGCGGTGTCGCGGGGCGACATACCCCACGATTGCGTCTGCGCGGTAAGTATCAGCCGGTTAGTGGCGTTGTCGTCGACGATTAGCACCCGCTTACCCAACAACCGAGGTTGCGCTTCGTGGAGATACGAGTGCGCGGGACTCGGAACCACTTTTGCGCGGATGGTGAAGTGAAACTTCGAACCCTTGCCAGGAATTCCTTCACTCTCCGCCCACATGCGTCCGTCCATGAGCTCACTGAGTCTCTTACTGATGGCCAAACCCAATCCGGTGCCTCCGTACCGACGCGAGGTCGACGCATCGACCTGGCTGAAGGAACGAAACAGCCGGTCCATGCGGTCCGCGGGAATGCCGATACCCGTGTCCTCGATCACAAAATGAAATTCATGAACCTGTGGTTTCTGTGCGAATTCCACCGTGGACATCGGCGCATCCCGCCCAGTTTCAGGCAGGGTCTGGGAGTCCTCCACTGAACGGCTGCTCACCGCAAGCACCACTTCTCCTTTCTCGGTAAATTTGACCGCATTGGCGAGCAGGTTGACCAATATTTGGCGAAGACGGTTCGCGTCGCCGATAAGTCTCTCCGGCAGATCTCCCTCGACTACGTAAGCCAGATTGATGCGTTTATTAGATGCCTGGCTTGCCAGTAAATCGACGGCGCTCTCCAATATGTCTCGAATATCGAATTGCCGCTGTTCGAGCTCGAATCGACCGGCTTCGATTTTAGAGAAGTCGAGAATGTCGTTTATGATCGACAGCAGAGATTCACCGCTTTGTCGAATCGTTTCCGCAAATTCCCTTTGATCGGCATCAAGATCAGTATCGAGCAGTAAATTACTCATGCCGATAACACCGTTCATCGGCGTGCGTATCTCGTGGCTCATCGTAGCCAAAAACTCACTCTTCGCCCGACTTGCCGCCTGCGCTTCTTCTTCTCGCTGCTTCAACTCGGTGATGTCGGCGTAAACCGCTACGGTGCTGCCGTCTTCGGTGGCACGTTCGTTGATTCGGATCCAACGTCCGTCCTTCCGCTTCTGGACGTGCGGTCGGCCGGGATTGCTGTGCATCTCCAAACGATCGGCGATCCATTCGTCCTCTCTACCCGCCGCGTCTTGAATCAGACCAAGCTTGGCGGCATTGCGGATGATCGACTCGAAGGTCGCGCCGGGCTCGA
>JBFGKR010000062.1:0-8423 GCA_041576575.1 Arenicellales bacterium
CCGCGCAAGTCGGACGCGATAAGCAACGCGTGAGAAACACATTTCGCGCCGTGACTTCTATTGCGCGTAAACAATGCGCCACCCCCGCGGCACTCGCCGGTGCTTTCGGCGCAGGCTTTTTCTATGAGTTTTTAAGATGCTCAGAACATCGAAAACGCGAAGAGCGGCGTTACGTGATGTTGAAGCGCCTGCTACGGCTGGCACCTACCGCGATGTCTTTAGCCGCGGCGTTGAACAGCTCCCAAGAGGAAACGACCGCGACACCTAACGTCGAGACATAGCGCGACACCGTGTCGGCGTCGATCGGCAATAGTACCCCGACCGGGAACGCTCGATGACGTGTGACAGTTCGCATGCGCGTAGCAATCATCGGCACCGGTTTGTTCATGATTCTGGCAACGCTTTTGCCGTCGTTGCGTAAACACGCATGGTGGATTCGTGTATTTGATTTGCCGCGCGTACAGATTGCAACCGCCAGCGTGATCATCGTTGCTCTGTATTCCTATATCTGGAGTCTTGACAGCCCTGCTGAGTTGCTATGGGTTCTGGCATTATTGGCATCCGCCGTATATCAAACGTATCGAATATATCCTTATACACCGCTGGCCGCCGTACAGGTTCTTGACGGCGATGCAACCGACACACGCGGCTGTCTATCCCTCATGATCGCCAATGTGCTGATGTCGAACCGGAACTCGGACGATTTGTTGAAGGTTGTAGATCGCGAGCGCCCGGATATTCTGTTGCTGGTCGAAACGAACGCGTGGTGGGCGTCTCAACTCGAGGTACTGGACAACCGCTATCCCCACTCCGTGAAACACCCGCTACCGAATACGTATGGGATGATGTTGTTCTCAAGTGTTCCCGCTGAGGGCCCCGAGTGTAGAGACACTGGTCGAAAATGATGTGCCGTCGGTGCATACAATGGTCGAACTGCCGAACCAACACTGGATCTGGTTGTCCTGTTGCACCCCAAACCCCCGGCACCCCAGGAGGCAACTGTCACGACGCCTCGAGACGCTGAGCTGCTTTTGGTGGCGCGCCGCATCTTTGAGAACAAGCTTCATCCAGCAATAGTCGCCGGGGACCTAAACGATGTCGCCTGGTCGCACACGACTCGGAGATTTTGCCAGATCAGCGGGTTGCTCGACCCGCGCATCGGTCGTGGATTATTTAACTCCTTCCATGCTTGGATCCCGCTGGTTCGTTTTCCGATTGACCATGTCTTTCATTCTAACGACTTCCGGGTCGCCGACCTCCGCCGACTGGAAAATTTCGGATCGGATCATTTCCCGGTCTTCGTAACCCTGGACTACCAACCGCACCGAGCCCACGAGCATCCTAACCCAGAGCCGGATAGCGCCCAATTGGCCGACGCGAACGCCGTGATACGCGAAGCCCGCGCGCAACCAACCCGACTCGCCAGCCAATACGCTCCCCGCGCTTCGCCGCTCACAATTGATTGCGCCTGAATGCGGGTTGCAAGGGGTTTAAACGAAGCGCGCACCTTGCCTGTGGAGATGGTAATCACCACGCAGGCTTCGCCCACTCCCGGGAACCGGCATCGAGGTCAAATTTGTGATTTTTACAATGCGATTGCAATGCCGTGCTCCATCTCCCCTGCAAGACGCCGTAAAAACACCGACTTCATGCATGGCACAGAACTTGCTCACCCTCGTAACGGCGTTATCTACGAAACTTAAACCTAATTACGGAGGGCGAGATGACGATCCACACACCAACACGATGGCTGGTTGCCGCAGCGGCTTCGGCTGTTTCGATGATCGCACGAGCAGATTGCGCAACCGAACTGCAAGCCTTGCAGGAAGAGTTGAATGTGATCGGGCAGCAGCAACAGCTGCACGACACGGATGCCACCGCAGATCTACGGCGCTTGAGAGCCCTTCGAGAAACTGCGGAAGTCCTGCAACGCTATGAAAGTGAGGAGGCCTGTAAAGAAACCGTGGCTGAGGCACGACAGGTGATGAATTCGCTGACAAACCCCGTTGCACTGACAAGTAAGGATATCATTGGGCATGAGATCAGAAACGCCCATGGCGAGGAACTGGGAGAGATCAAAGAAATCATCTTCGATTTAAAGCGCGGTGCGGCGGCATACGTTCTAGTGGGTTTTGGTGGTTTCCTGGGTTTCGGCGAAGAGCTCGTGCCCGTACCATTCAGTGCGCTGAGTATGGACTCGGATAGTTTCCTGCTACACATGTCCCATGAACGGCTACGCGACGCTCCTCGGTACAACGCAAAAAACGCCCATGGCATGGTGAACCGTAGATGGCACGAGTCGGTCTACAACTATTTCGGTGAGCAGCCCTACTGGAACACAGAACAGCAGGCCCGATTGCAGAGCCGTATCGATCAGCTCAATCAGGAAATTGAAAACATTGGAAGGCGTCAGAAGGAATTGGCGACGCGGTATCGCAAACGCAAGATGGCTACGGGAAGTGTGGAGGACACCGACTGGCGAACCGGCATAGAGCAGCAGATCAACGAACTGCGCACTGCCTTCACCGAGGTCGAAACCCTCCGTGCACAGGTCGCGCGACTCCGCGACGAGCAGCGTCGCGCCGCGACAGGGACCGGCGCCATGGCATCCACACGATCTGCCACGCGCTCTGTGTCTGGGGAAGCGTCCAGTCCGGAGCAGCACGCAAGGTCAAACAGCAGTCAGGGCCGAAGTGACGAATCCCAGAGAGCGCTACCCTTGCAGAAGGAAGCAACCCCGGGTGCCGACACACGAGCTGCGGCCCCGCTGAGGGGATACTCAGCGCAAATCGACAGGCCAAACCGGGTCTCTACGCGAGAGCAGGACAACGCGCGCGAACAGGACAATGCGTCCAGCAAACCGGCGCAGACGACGACCACAAGCAACGCGTCGTCCAGTAACGCCGCCGACACCAGCAATCCGCAGGGTCGGGCGAGCACGCGTACGAAGCCAGGTCGGCCGGCGGAGGCGAGCGACACAACCGTTGCACGCGATGCCTCGACGGACGAGTCGAGCTCGGATCAATTCGCGCAGCGCACCTCCGAGCGCGCCATGGGCCACGAGACCGGCGACCAGCAGCTTCAGCCGAGCAAGGACGAGCGATCAAACGCGACGCCGGCGAGCAGCGGAAAAACCGCGTCAACCGCGGGTCCACCCACGCAGCAGCGCGCATCCGAGGCCAGCGTAAACGACCATGCCCCCGATCCGCAGGCACGAGCCGAATCGGCTGCCGAGAACATACTGGCGGCCGCGCGCGGGCGTCCCACGAGCTCGAATGTGCCTGCAGAATCGAGATCCGACGCGGCGAGGCGGGGCGAGTCCGCTACCAATGACGGCGCCAGCGCAGGGGATCCTGTACTCGGTAGGTTGTTGGCCCGCCTGGATCGGGACGAGGACGGCAAGATCAGCGAGAACGAAGCAACCCGCGACTTCGTCGTGTACAAGCACTTCGCCGATCTTGACCAGAATCAAGATGGCGTGCTCGATCTCGCTGAATTCGACCGACTCGGGAATATGCCCGTGACGATCGACAAGACGGGTGAACTCATCCCCCGGCCGGTCGATGCGAAGCCCAATGAGAACTGGTCAGGACCGAAACGGATGACCCCTGCAGCGGATTCTCCTGGGCAAAGCGAAAGCCGGCAGTCTGCGGCCAAATGAATCGCCCCGGTACGTCAAGCGCCCGCGATGATGTTCACGAAAGAGCAACGATATCCGGAGTGCAGCGACGACGGCAGCGCTTTACGCGTCGACATCGTTCCCTTTCCCGGTGGAACGATCGCTCCCCGCCGGGGAAGGGTGGTCATCGGATCAGCGCTCGAGTACTCGCTGAATAGGTTACAGTCGCGACGCAGCTCGTCCCAAATGGACCGGGGTTACACGGCACACGCACCTAGCGGGACCTCGGCACCGGATTCCGCCGCGCGAACGGCGGCCAAGCCATGCGGCTACGGTACAGCTGCGCGCCGCCGTTCGCGTTGAGGGTTCCCGCTTGGGACTTGCTGCCCGTATTGCGCACACTCTGACCTGACCATTGCCATGGAGAGAGTTCCGGGGATGCCTGATTCACGTAGAAACCTGGACGCGACTCGTCGCGTCGTACGCGACACAGCCGTCGCAACGACCCATCCCGCGCGTAGGGACGCCGAGCTGGTCAACCTCGAGCGGCTCGCCTGGTTCCTCGATAGCTCCGTTGCTCTTCCGGGTGGATTCCGGATTGGTGCGGATAGTTTGATTGGACTCATCCCGGGAATTGGTGACGCGGCGGGAGCACTCGTTTCCGCATACATCATGGCTCAGGGATTTCGGCTCGGTGCCACCCCCAGCGTCTTCCTTCGCATGGGAATGAACGTGGCGCTGGATCTCATCGTTGGCGCAATCCCTGTGATCGGCGACCTGTTTGACATGGCGTTCAGGGCCAACCGCCGCAACGTAGAGTTGCTGGCCGCATATTCCACCGACGACCGGCGCACCACTGCTCGCAGCCGCTTGTTGTTGATCGCCGTAGTTTTCGGCGTTCTGGTCGCTGCCGCATTGCTCGTCTGGAGCTTGCTGAGTCTGTTCGCGCTCGTGTGGCGGTCCATCGTTGTGTAGCGCGGAGCAGGTCCTCACTCGATCTACTTGTTAATCGCAGACAACCGCAGAAGATAGCCATGATTTTCATTCAGTCTCAGTGCGCGGCGCGCACGCGGGCCTCACACACGTCCCCGACGACGACCGAGCGACCTTGCGCCGCACGACGAAAACGCTCGGGCCGCTACGACCCGAGGCAGCAAAAGAACCACCGCTTGAAAACCACTGAAGTTTGAGGGCCTGATCGATTTCGCTCTGGTTTGGTCGGCGATCGCAAACGGGTGGACGTCGATCTGGCAGCCCGCGAGCTTTGCAAGAAAAAGGGGGTTGCGTGTATCGTGCGGTCATCGGATCGCTCTTTTCGGTACATCGGAAGCGAAGTACATGAAGCGTTGCTGCGAGCGTCCCTCACCACTCCACAACAGTCGCTTGCTATGGAGATCGTGGACATTGGTCACATAAACGTGACCGCGCTTCGTCGAGATCTCGTAGATGCCAACGTGCGTAATACCGTCGAGATCACGATGCGTCAGCCCGTACGCCACCACCTGTCAACCGCCGCGGCGACGCTACCCCCGGCGCATTGGAGCAGCCTCGCCACCGGTCGCTACGGCAGCAGTCGGGCCCGCGTCGCCAGCGTCACCATCAACGCCCGGGTGAACCGCTGTCTGCCAGACTTCCACGGTATCGCTTTCCCCTGCACTCCCTGGCGGTGCCGGCGGCGCAATCGCCCAGGCGTGTAGCGCAAACTCACCGGAATACACAACAGCGGTAAGCGGCGAAATACCCGCGGCCCTCGCCGATTCCGGTGCCACGTAATACGTGCACATCGACCACATCACGGGGCAAAACGTTCATCCGACGCCACTTCGATCATCGAGCCAGCTATATCACCCGTGACCTGAACCACTCGAAATCCTCGCAACTCGACCGTTGCTTTACTCAGTCTGTCAATGAGCACGAATCCCCTCGCAGATATGTAGGTCGTGTCGTGACTCCTTAGGATCTGATGAGCCTCATGCTCTACAACTACCAACCGCTTTGCGGATGTACAGATTCATGAGAGGAACCGCATTTAATAACACCCATGGATTGACTACGTTTGAGAACACACATCTGATGTGGTCGGGGTTCATAGATCATAGTCGGCCCCCGAGTCTTAGCGCCCGGCGGGCCGCATGCGGTCATAAATTTTGTCTTTCGTCCAATTCTTACAGGCAGCGTGGGCTCGTACTGCCCTTGCCTGCCGTCTGTGTGGATGGAAACTTGCAATCCCGGCCACGATCTCCTTACCGATGCCCCCGGGCCACGCGCAGCGCTTCAAGCTGCGAATCTTGTTTGGTGCTGACTCCACGGTTTTCTGTCATGACCCGCGCTACGCCTAGAAAATTAAATCAGCCGGAAGGCAGCCGAACATACCGACCGAGATCACCGCATGCGCCCATATGGCGCTAACGACGATTACCTCGACGTATGCTCGGCTGCTTCGTTGCACACCGTCCCCGGTGCCCCTTATTTTATCGTAAGACCATCCCTGACGGATTTGACGCCTTCTACTCGGCGCGCGGCTTCTATTGCCAAGCGTCGCTCTTCGTCGTTGTCGACGAATCCGCTCAATTGAACGGATCCTCTATAGGTCTCGACGTTGATGTCGGCGGCATCAACGCCTTCCTGGTTCACCAGAGCGGTCTTCACCTTGACGTTCACGACGGTATCGTCGACGAATTCGCCGGCGGTCTTGTTACGTTCGTTAGCGGCGCAACCGCCCAACACGACGGCTAACGCCATGATGGCGTACGCAGCAGTTTTTACAAATGACATGATGTCCTCCTATGTTCCAATGCGGTTAATCACATCCCGAAGACTGTAAAAAGCTATCGGGCATAGAAATCAATGCAATGAGCGTGCCAATCGATCCGCGCCGCGAAAAGACATGATCGCTTCGACCGGATGGTCTGCAACGATCTCCATGTGAGGATTTGCGAGATGTGAGCTAGGCGCGCGCGAATGTCGTTACTCAGAGCCGTCGGAGCGTGAACCCGTCGGTTCTGACCCGAATACGCCAATCGGTGGATACATGTTTTATTGCTGGCGAGCTATCAAATTCCCACACCATTCCAACACCCGCCTCCACACAGGTCGCTTTCGCCACTCCTCTAAGACAACCCTCCGGCTGTTGGTCAGGTCGGTCTGGAAATCTTCTTCCAGCCGTGCAGCCAATGCTGCGTTGCGGGTGACAAGATTGACTTCATCGTTAAGACCGAATGATCGAGAATCGAAATTCGTTGTTCCCACTACGACCCAGTCGTCCTCGACGAGCATAGATTTGGTATGAATCATGCCGGGTTGGTACTCGTAAATCTCAACACCGGCCTCGAGCAAATCACCATAGCGGGACTGACTGGCCGTCTGGGCAAGGATATGGTCGTTGTTGGAGCCGGGTGTGATGATTTTCACATCGACCCCCCTGACTCGCACGGCCTTGATCAGCTCTTCCTGGAGGCTGGCATCCGGAATGAAGTAGGGGTTGGTTATATAAAGGCGTTCCTTGGCCGACGCGATCAAGGTTTGAAACATTATTCGTGCCGTGGTGGAACCCCCGGCTGACGGCGTGCTGCGCACGATCATGGCGGAAAGCTCGCCTTCGTCGCTGTCCTGTTGGAAATACTCCTCCGGGTTGAGAAGTTCGCCGCTCGCTTCGAGCCAGTTCTCGATGAAGACCGCCTGCAGGCCCGCCACCGCATCGCCCGTCACCCTGAACATGGTATCGCGCCAACGGGGCTTGTCGCCGTTGGGAAACAACCACTGATCACCAATCCCCGCGCCGCCAACAAAGCCGATTTTCCGGTCCACGATAATCAATTCACGGTGGGTGCGGTTATTCAGGCGATCCAGAGTGTACCAGCGGGGGGCGTGGTAATAGACGACCTTCCCGCCGGCCGCCTTCAGCTCGCCGAAATACGAGTCCGAGATACCGCTACTGCCGACCGCGTCGAGTAAGATTTTCACTCGTACGCCGCTGCGCGCGCGCTCGGTGAGCACGTCTCGAAACCGGTCGCCAATGGTCCCCATCGCGAAGATGTACGCCTCCAGGTTTACGCTGTGCTGCGCGTTTGCTATGGCGTCCAGTTCCGCATCGTAGAATTGCTCACCGTTGGTCAATACCTCAATGGACCCTGCCGACCGCCACCGGGAATCTGCGAGCAGTTCGATCTGATCGGCGAATTTTGCCGCTCGTACATTGAGTTGTGAGGTTCCTCTGATTTCGTATTCCACGTGTGGTCGAAACAAGAAAATGATAATACCGATCGACACAATCAGTGTGCATACGGATGCAATCACGACAAATTTCTTCGATTTGAAGAAGTCAGGCATGTGATGCCCCGCACGCCGACGTGAGTTCGATTTTGTGGATAGAACACTCAATGCCACCGCTACCGTCTCGCGATGATCCAGACGGCATGTACGATGCCGGGGATGTAACCTAGCAGGGTCAGTAATATGTTCAGCCAGAACTGACCGCCCAGTCCCACCTGCAGAAACACACCCAGTGGCGGTAATAAGATGGAAAACAATACGCGAATGAAGTCCAACATGACTAAATCTCCCGCATTTGCATTTGTTGCGTTGTGTGCTGCAGGGAGTGTGCCAACTTTTGCATCCAGCGTGCTCGAACGATGATCGCGTTGAGTTACCGCACGATTTCGCTTTTCCCAGGTGAATGCCGACGAGTCCGTGTTGTAAATTTTTCGTGAAATTTGCAGAAAGCGCCGCAACACCGTCGCCCCGCGCTAAGGTTTGTCTCTAAGGAAACGCGCGGTTCAGGTCCCGGGGGCGGCGACGCTGCCGC
>JBFGKR010000063.1:0-8374 GCA_041576575.1 Arenicellales bacterium
CCACCGGGTCGGTGGAGTCGACAATTATGACATCGTACGAGCCCACGGGCGCTCGTTCGATGAACTCCACCCCATCCTTGAAAATCAGGTTCGCACGCGCGTCGGTGTTGGACGAACACAAATCTGGAAAAAACCGCTCGCTGACTCGGGTGACGCGCTCATCGAGCTCTACGAGCTCCGCGGTCTCGATTGTCGCGTGCTTGAGCACCTCCCGAAGGCAGCCGCAGTCTCCTCCTCCGATTATCAACGCGCGCCTCGGCGCGGGATGCGTGAATAGCGCGGGATGCGACATCATTTCATGGTATATGAAATTGTCCCGCGCGCTCAGCATGACGAAACCGTCTAGCACCAGCAAGTTTCCAAAATGCGTAGTTTCATAGACCTCTATTGTTTGATAAGGCGTGCGTTCGGTGTAAAGTTTTTTGTTTATCCTGAGCGAGAACTGGGTACCCGCTTCGTCGCAGATCTCGGTAAACCATGCCTGCTCGTTGTTACGCATCGCTCACCGCTCCTGTTTACTCTTGCGAACCGGAATCATCGATGAACTCGGTGCCTATGCTTCGATCGTCGCCCTGTCCGCTCCACAACACCACGCCGGCGAAAACAGCCCCGATCTTCTTCACCCGGTAGTCCATGGAGGTAGACTGAATCCGGTCGACCTGCCAGCCACGCGTCTTGATGCCTTCCTCCGCCATACGCCGAACGACCGCTTCGGCGTCTTCACGATGACCATGCGCATGATATTCCATGACCAGTCCTGGTTTTTCGCCGTCCGTCGACCACGCGGCGGCAATGGCGGCGCAGATGATCGATCCGGGGATATCAGACTGCATAGACGCATAAGCCACGGGCAAGAGCGAGCCCGGAGGCAACAGCAGCTTGTCGGATGTTATTTCGCGGCACCCGGGGGGGATGATCGAAGAAATCTTGATCAGATTGGTATTGCCGATTCCCGCATCCAGGAGAGCGGCGTCGAAGGCATTGAGCGGCGTGAAACCCTCACTGGCGCCGGTCACAAACGTATAAGTGCTGGGAGTTGCGGTAATCACCCTTCATTCCACCGCGGCCAGCTTGCCGAATGGCCCGCCGTTGTCGGCGACGCCCATCATCTCGATTTGTCCCCGGCGAATCTCCACGGTTGACACTTGCTGCGCCCGAAACGCATCGCGCAGACGCGCGAAGGCGGTCTCTGCCGACACGGTGTCGCCGCAGGTGAACAGATCCACTGCGGCGTAACCGTACTCCGGCCAGGTGTGAACAGCGAGATGGCTTTCTGCGATGATGACCGCTCCAGATACGCCGTGAGGCGAAAAGTGATGGAAAGTCTGCGAGACGATAGTTGCACCGGCCGCCTTCGCGGCATCGGCCATCACTTGTTCGACATACTCAGCATCGTTTAGCAGGCGTCGCTCGCAGTCGTAGAATTCGGCGACGATTTGATTGCCTAGTGAGCGCATCGGCAAGTTCCCCAGTTATTGATGCCGGTGCGCGATCCGCACCCGATCAAGTAGAACCAGTAACTCCCGCGCGCACCCCCGGACAGCTAGCGCCGCCTTCGGTGCCGTGGAATAGGGCGCCGAACTATAGCGACGTTTTTCCTCAATTGCAACGGAACAGCCGCGCCTGTGCGACGGCCTCCGTCACGACCAGAGACACTTGTTTACAGCGTCGCTCGCGTGTGCGCCGTGAAGTCGCGGCCTACTGTGTGGTGAGCCTCAAAGCCATGCTGCTGACACCCAACTTAGCCAGACGCTGCTTATCGTTTTTCAGTCTACGCTTGCTCGTGTACGGCCCCAAGCGCACGCGGTAATAGATCCCTTTCCCTTGGATAGAGACTTTTTGCACGCTGGACTCGAAACCCGACAACGCGAGCTTCGCCTTCAGTCGATCCGCATCTTCGAAGTTTTCATACGAAGCAGCCTGCAGCATGAAGACGCCCGGCTTGGAGTCGTTTTTTACGTCTCTCCCAGAGTCTTCGAAGTCGTCCGGCATGACGCGCTCAATCTCCGGCAGTACGGTGTAAAAATCGAATTTTGCGGTGGGTGCAGACCGCTCGACCGGCGTGCTGATCGGTGGTTCGGTTGGTCGGCTCGCCGCTCGATTCCATCGTTGTTCGATGAGCGCCTTCAAACCACTACCCAGTCGTGCGCCGTCGCCGCTCTTAGCGCCGAAATACAGGGCCGCCAACAGCACACCGGAAACAAGGCCTATAAACAACATCCCCCATCCTGGGGTAGAACCCGATGGCGACCGCCTGCGGCGCTTTTTTTGAATCTTTTTCTTTGCCTGGGCCACTGACTTACATACTTTCCGGCGCACGCACACCGAGCAGCCTGAGACCGTTAGCCAACACGTGTCGGGTGGCGTCGATCAAAGCCAAACGTGCGTTGCGAATCTCGTTTTCGGCGCCGAGGAAACTGTGCGCGTTGTAGTAGGTGTGCAGATCATTGGCCAGTTCACGGAGATAGTAAGCGATCTGATGCGGCTCGAAATTCCGGGTGGCGCCCTCGACTACGTCGGGGAAGCGGGCAATATTGTTGAGAAGAGCCGTCTCGTGGGGTTCGCTCAGTAATGACAGGTCAGCGCGATCCAGTTCTGTGACGTCGATCTTTCTTTCTACCGCTTGTCTGAAAACGCTACAGATGCGTGCGTGCGCGTATTGCACGTAATACACCGGGTTTTCGTTGGATTGCGACTTGGCCAGATCGAGATCGAAATCCATGTGTTGATCCGATTTGCGCTGTACATAGAAAAATCGCGCCGCGTCGGTACCGACTTCCTCCCTGAGTTGGCGCAAGGTGACAAATTCGCCCGTCCGTGTGGACATCGAGACTTTCTCGCCCCCCCGATAAAGCACTGCAAACTGGACCAACAGAACCGTCAAAATGCGCGTATCCCGCCCCAGGGCCTGGAGTGCGGATTGCACTCGCGTGAGGTAGCCGTGGTGATCCGCCCCCCAGATGTTGATGAGACGGTCGAAGCCCCGTTGGAACTTGTTGAGATGGTAGGCAATGTCGGACGCAAAATACGTCGGCGCGCCGTTCTCACGCACCACGACGCGATCTTTTTCGTCTCCGAATGCGGTTGAACGAAACCACAGTGCATTGTCCCTCTGGAAAAGATTCCCCGTTTTTTCAAGCTCCTGGATGGCGCCTTCAATATGATGATCGTCGGCGAGCGAGCGTTCTGAAAACCAGTGGTCGTATTCCACATTAAACTGACTCAAGTCGCTGCGGATATCTTGGAGCAGTGCACTCAACCCGACATCGAGGACTTCTCTGTAGGCTTCATCTCCGAGCAGCTTCCTGGCTCTATCGATGATCGAATCCAGGCGGGACTCGACACCTAAGTTTTTCGTACCTGCGAAAACGTCTTCCGCGGCATGACGGTAGCGCTCGCCGTGTCGCCGGTGAAGGGTAGCCGCAAAATCGAAGATGTAATCGCCCTGATATGCGTTGTCCGGGAAACGGATCAGTTCGCCGCACAGTTCGAGATAGCGTAACCACACGCTAACGGCGAGGATATCTATTTGCCGTCCCGCGTCGTTTACATAGTATTCCTTTTCGACGTGATATCCCGATGCCTGCAGCAGGCGACCCAAGGCGTCGCCAAACGCGGCCCCGCGGCCGTGGCCGACGTGTAACGGGCCGGTGGGATTGGCGGAAACAAACTCGATCAATACGGATTTTCCTGCGCCGAGGTCGCTGTGGCCGTATTGCTCGCCGTCAATGCGTACGGTTTCGACAATTCGAGACTGGGCCTCATCGGACAAGAATACATTGATGAACCCCGGACCCGCGATCTCGAACTTGGAAATTTCTGCGGCCGTCGGCAAGGCCCCTACGATCAGCGTCGCGAGCTCCCGCGGCGACCGACCGGAGCTCTTGGCCAGCGTCAGCGCCACGCTGGTGGCGAAGTCGCCGTGTCGCTTCTGGCGCGTCCGCTCTATGTGGATGGTGACCTGTTGACCCGCAGGCAAAACACCCTCGGTCGTCAGTCGTTCAATCGCCGAGGCGAAGAGATGATGCAGCTGTTTTTTCATGCTGTGTTTGGTGTGACCAAGAAAGGGCGGTGATTCTACCGGTCGGCTTGATCGAGGAGAAGTCGGCACGACCGTTATGCGCCATGGTCAATACAGGTCAATAGGATCTACATCGAGCGACCAACGAACTCGTTTGGACTGCGGTGATTTCTCCAAGTCCTGCACCAGCTGATCCAGCAGGCGGTGCAGCGGTTGTCTCCGATCCGCGCTGATCAGCAGCTGGGCCCGATAACGACCGGCGCGCTTCTCCATGGGAGCCGGCACAGGGTCCATGACGGTAATGCCGTTGGAGCGTTCTTCACGGGTTGCGCTCAGCGCCTGCACACGCGCGAAGGACAGAAAGGTGAGCGCCGCGCTAGCCATGGTTGACTCAGCCCGCAGCAATGCAAAATGGCGATACGGTGGACAGCGGGCATGTTTTCTTTCAGCCAGGGCGTATTGCGCAAATTTCTTGTAATTGTGGGCAACCAGAAAATCAAAGTACGGATGATCGGGGTAGAACGTCTGAATCATGACTTCCCCGTGTTTGTCGGCCCGACCGGCGCGTCCGGCAACCTGGAGAATTTGTTGAAACAGTTGCTCGGCGGCGCGGAAGTCCAGGCTGTACAAGCCCTGATCTGCATTGATTACACCCACCAGCGTGACGTTGGGAAAGTGGTGCCCTTTGGACAACAGTTGTGTACCGACCAAAATGTCAGCCTCGCCTTCCCTGGCTTGTTTTAGAACGGCCTCCAAACGTCCCTTTCGTCGTGTCGCATCCCGGTCTATGCGCAGTATCTTCGCCTCGGGGAACTGCATCCTCAGGGTCTGTTCGACGCGTTGCGTTCCCTCCCCCACGTAAATGAGTGAATCTTCACTGCACTGCGGACAGCGGGTCGGGATGTCTTTCATATGGCCGCAGTGGTGGCACTGCAAGCGCCCCGACGCACGATGGCACGTGAGCTTGGAATCGCACCGGGGACAGTGCGCGCACCAATGACAGCGCGCGCAATACAATACAGGCGCGTACCCACGACGATTGAGAAATATCAGACTTTGTTCCCGTCGTTGGATGCGGTGACGCACGGCCTCAAGCAACGGCCGACTCACGCCTTCTGCGGTCGGCACGGTTTTTAGGTCTAGCATGCGCACTCTGGGCAAACCGGCGCCGCCGGCACGCGCCGTGAGCTCGAGTGGATGGTGACGTCCGCGCTCCGTGTTTGCGAGAGTTTCCAAGGCTGGCGTCGCCGACCCCAGCACCACCGGTATTCCTTCCCGCTTCGCGCGATAAAGCGCCAGGTCCCGGGCGTGATAGCGAAAGCCGTCTTGCTGTTTGAAGGACGTATCGTGTTCTTCGTCGATGACGAAAACACCTGGGCGCAGGAGGGGAGTAAATATCGCCGAGCGGGTTCCCAGGACCACATCGGCCGCACCCGAAGCGGCCGCTCTCCATGCCCGATAACGCTCGCTCGACGACATGCCGGAGTGCAACACCGCCACCGCGGATCCGGAGCCATGTCGAAAGCGCTCAATCAGCTGCGGCGTAAGGGCAATCTCCGGGACCAGCACCAGGGCCTGCCTGCCTTGCTCGATCGCTGCATTGACGACCCGGAGATAGACCTCGGTCTTTCCGCTGCCCGTAATCCCGTAGAGCACGTAAGATTGGTAGCGGCCGAAAGACTTGATGATGCGCGCGCTGGCGGCGCGCTGCGCCGGATTTAGCCGAACCGGAGAGAGCGCCTCGACGGGCGATGAGAGCGCTGCGACAGGATCGATGCTCGTTACCAGACCCTTCTCGATAAGTCTGGCCATTGCTCGGCGCCAAGAGGACGACACCGCACGGCAGTGATCGGCTGTGCGGGCACGGCCGTTTGTTGATTGCAATAGACGCAGCAACCGCTGCTGCACGCGCGCGCGGCGGAGTTGAGCGGGGTCGAACCTCGACCCCAATGGAGTGAGGTGAAAAACGTCCGGTCTCGATTTCCGTATGGCGTTGCCGCCGCGTAGGCGCGCAGGCAACGCGGTGTGCATCACCTCGCCGACCGGATGGTGGTAATACTCGGCCGCCCACACCAACGTGTCCATGAGATTGCTAGGAAAAGTGGGTTCTCGATCGAGAACCTGCTCCACCGATTTCAGGCGTTCCGTAGGCAGGGTACTCGATGAACCGGTGGCGACGACGATACCTATGACGCGGCGCTTACCGAATTGCACGCGGACGCGGGCGCCGCGGCGCACGGTCGCGTCCTCGGGGACGAGGAAGTCGAAAGTCCGACGTATTGGTACGGGGACGGCGACGCGTGCGATCATCGAGGTCGGCATCGCTTCAATCTACCACAGCTGCCACCGAGTTCACGTCCGGGGGGTGGTCTAACTGTTTGATAGACAATCGGTTCGCAGGTTACTCACACAAAGTGTGGATAACTCTGTGGACAAGCGCTACGGGGGTTTCGACGTTGCTAGCTCTTGGCGCCGATTCCTTGCTTTGCATAAAATTTAATCACACATTCTTCTTCTGTAAAAACAATACGTTACTACATGGCCCGCGATACGGGGCGGAGCGAGACGAAGGTGTACGCGAAAAAAAACCGCGTTTTCACCCTCTGTGTATAAGTTACCCGTTGTTGGATTACGAAATATCAATAGGTTAGCCTTGGTTGTTGTCTGAACGCTCTAGCCCACGTGCATAACTGGCCATGTTTAGCCACAAAGTGTGTAAGCATATCTCAGCGGCGACCGGATCTCCGTTTCACCCGCAGCGGGAGCGCGAAGTCGGTGGCGGTTCGATCAACCGGGCAGTAATCCTGGAGGGATCGGAAAGTCGTTATTTCATTAAGTTCAATGCCCCTTCTTTGGCACGCATGTTCGAGGCGGAGGCGGCGGGATTGGACGAATTGCGTAAAGCCGGCACGGTGCGGGCCCCACGCCCTGTGTGTTGGGGTACAAGCGACGAAATGGCGTACTTGGTGTTGGAGCACATCGCGTTACGACCCGCCAGCGGCGCGTCCCTGCGTCTCCTGGGAACGCAGCTTGCGGATCTGCATCGATGCACGCACTCTTTTTTCGGCTGGAGCCGCGATAACACGATCGGCGCAACCCCCCAGGTGAACAGCCAGACGCACGATTGGGCGGAGTTCTGGCGGGGCAATCGCCTGGGATTTCAGTTACATCTTGCCGCGCGTAATGGCCACGGGGGGACGCTTCAGCGGCAGGGCGATAGATTGATGCAGCGAGTGGAGGCGTTTTTTGATGGTTACCGGCCGCTGCCGTCCTTGCTGCATGGTGATCTCTGGGGTGGTAATTTCGCCATGGACGACGAGGAAAATCCGGTCGTATATGATCCTGCGGTGTACTACGGCGATCGGGAAACGGACATTGCGATGACGGAGTTGTTCGGAGGGTTCGGAGTTGCTTTCTACGAGGCTTATGAGCAGCAGTGGCCCTTGGACCAAGGTTATCGGTTGCGAAAAAGTCTCTACAATCTTTACCACGTCTTGAACCATCTAAATCTCTTTGGCGGCGGATACCGGTCTCAGGCGGAATCGCTCATCCAGAAATTGTTAGCCGAAGTCAGTTAGGGCGTTGCACACAGGTGCGCGCGCGGCCCGCTAATCCGGGAGCATCGGATTTCGTCGTCTTTGTATTCGTCCGCGAGCACTATCGCGACGCGCGCATCCGCCCGGCCTCTCCAGGGGCAATTGGTAGGTCTTGGCGGTTGCTGCAGGAACCTTGTAGCTTAATAACGAAGGCGTTATGCTCCGCGGCCTTGAAAATTGTGTATGCCATCGAGGAAGACGATGTCCCCCAAGTCGACGAAAAAAAAAGACAAAGACAAAAAATCGAAAAAGAAGAAGCCAAAATACACCGCGGAAAGTGCGGATAAATTCGAGCTCTATCAACTGGCGGTTCAATCTCCGGAAGAAGACATCGAGTTTCTGGCGGACGTGTACCGAAAAATTCGGCGCAAGCAGGCGCGGCATTTTCGCGAAGATTTCAGTGGCACGTCGTTGCTTACGGCACACTGGATCAAACGCGGAATGGCATACACGGCCGAAGCGTTTGATATAGATCCGGAGCCGTTGAATTGGGGTACGCGACACAATTTGCAGCCGCTGGGCGCTGCCTGCGACCGCGCTACTCTGCATCTCAAAGACGCCCGTGAGCCGAGTAACAAGCCGCCCGATATTCGATGCGCGCAGAATTTCTCTTATTGGGTGTTCAAGACCCGACATGAGATGCTGGAATACTTCCGCAAATCCTACGAAGATCTCGCCGCCGGGGGAATTTTTGTCGTCGATCTCCACGGCGGTCCCGAGTGTTTCGAAGCGATGGAGGAAGAAACGGAACTGGAAG
>JBFGKR010000064.1:0-8311 GCA_041576575.1 Arenicellales bacterium
AACGTGGTCATCCATCGGCTGCCCCTGATGTTGCAGGGGGCATGGCGGGAACAGTGCCGGGAGGTGTTGGAACTCCCGGCAGAAGAGTGCGCGCAAGGGGAGACGTTGTCACTCCTTCGTCCGCGTTCCCGCTGCCCGCATTGCAATGCCACCATCAAAGCGTATCAAAACATTCCGCTGCTCAGTTTCGTGTTGTTGCGGGGCCGCTGCGCACATTGCGGTAAACCAATATCGTGGCGCTACCCGGTAGTCGAAGCATTGAGTGCGGTGTTGGCGTTGATCGTCGCTTGGCGTTTCGGGTATGGCGTGGCAACGGCCGGGGCTCTGTTTCTGTCTTGGGGGCTGATCGCCTTGAGTTTCATCGACTTCGATCACCAAATACTTCCTGACGTCATCACACTCCCGATCCTGTGGCTGGGCTTGCTGCTGAATCTTGCCGGTGTGTTTACGGACATTAACTCGGCGGTTGTCGGTGCGATTGCCGGATACCTCTTCCTGTGGCTGGTGTACCACGGTTTCCGGCTGCTGACCGGCAAGGAGGGCATGGGACACGGCGATTTCAAGTTGTTTGCGCTGTTCGGCGCATGGCTGGGTTGGCAGTCACTGCCCCTCATCATCCTGCTGTCGGCGTTCACGGGCGCCGTCATCGGTATTCTTCTCATTACGCTGCGCGGTCACGATCGAAACATACCGATTCCCTTCGGACCCTACCTCTCCATCGCGGGGTGGATCGCGCTCTTATGGGGCAATGAAATCACGCGCGCGTATCTGCAATTCGCACGGCTTTGAGTTACCGGCTGTACCCAACGGAACAGATGCCGCAGCTCGTGTGCTGGGCGCCGGTGCATGTGGCCGACATTGAAACGGCGAATTCCTTTTGTAAAATCAACCACGGCAAACGGCTCCCGATTTGATGTTTTACACGCCGGTGCGGAATACGCCGATGCAGCGCGTGCGGACATCCGTTGGGCGAATGTTCGTGGCGTCGGGCTTTTTCTCATTATGATTGACATCAGGGACTTTGACTCCTCAGGCGGGGACATTTTTGGCACATCAAACGATCCGGGAATGTCGGAGGTAGGCGTCGCATGCTACGTGTCGGGTTGACAGGCGGCATCGGCAGCGGCAAGAGCGTCGTCTCGAACCGTTTTCGGAAACTGGGCGTGCCGATTATCGACACCGACGTCATTGCCCACGATCTCACCGCTCCCGGATCGCCCGTGCTCGAAGATATCGCCGGCGCTTTTGGCGCGGAACTGGTCAAGGAGGGGAAGCTGAATCGCGAGCGCTTGCGGCGGCGCGTGTTCAGCCGCCCCGATGAGCGGCGCCGACTGGAAGCGATTCTCCATCCCCGCATTCGCGCGGAGGTGGAACGACGCGCAGCCGCGCTGAAGGCTCCCTACTGTATCGTCGTGGTACCGCTCATGGTGGAAACCGATTTCCAGGATACCGTAGACAGGGTCCTGGTGGTCGCGGCACCCGTGGAAAAACGCCTGAAATGGCTCGCACAACGAGACGGATTCAGCTCCGACGAAATCCAGCAGGTGCTTTCGGCGCAGGCCTCCGACGCGCAGCGCGCGGCCATCGCCGACGACGTCATTCAAAACGACAGCGACATAGAGGCGCTGCGGCGCCGAGTGGATGAATTGCACGCCCGTTATTCAGAGCTCGGACTCAAGCGTCCTGCCGCCCCCAAGCGCCGCCCACCATAGCCACCCCCCGGGCACCCACGGCTTGCGCCCGCTTCAGATCGCGGTGTCGCATGCCGCCGATCGCGTACACGGGGAGCTCCGTGGTACGACAAAGCTCCCGAAACCGCTCCCAGCCCATCGGTGTCACCCCGGGATGGGACGGCGTTGACGACACCGGACCCAGCACCACAAAATCGACTTGGAGGCGCTCGGCCAGCCGGATTTCGTCCTGGTTGTGGCACGATGCCGCGACCCAATACGGCTGCGGAAGCGGACGACGGTCGCAAGCACGCATCCTTGCGGAGCTGAGATGCACCCCGTCGGCGCCCAGCGTCAGCACCGTCTCGATGTCGGCGTTGAGCAGTACTTTGGCGCCTCGGCGCCGAGAACGGACCAGTACCTCCTGAACAAAATCCCGATACGCTTCGTGGGTCAAGGATTTTTCGCGAACCTGAATCAATCCGACCCGGCTCCGCATTGAGTCCAGTTTCGCTAATATATGATCACGCCCGAAGCGCTCAGTGCTGGTAATCACGTACCGATCCGGCAACTGCAGGAAACGCACTATCGGACGGTTGCCTTCCAGAAGGGCAATGTCGTCGAGGTCATCGGGCCGCAGCCATTGTATTGCCTGCCCTTCACACCCGCCGGGGATACCGTCATAGCTGGTCACTCGCAACACATGGAGTGTGACCTGACGATCGTGGTAATCGTGGCGTACCGTGATCAAGGGCTCCGCATGCGCGACTTCTATACCCAACTCCTCCCTAAGTTCGCGTTGCAAAGCCTGTTCCACGGACTCGTGGCGCTCCAGTTTGCCCCCCGGGAACTCCCATTGGGCGAAGTAGCGATCGGGACGGGTTCTCTGTGCCACCAAGATCCGCCCTTCACGGTCGGCCAGAATCCCCGCCGCCACGGAAATGCGATCAGGTGCGGTATTCGGCGTTGATGCGGACATATTCCGTAGACAGATCGCAAGTCCAGATCGTTTCACGCTCGTCACCGGCGCCGAGATCAATGGACACACGCAGATCGTGTTCCGCCATCACCTCTTGGCCCAACGCCTCATTGTACGTCGGCGCAACGTCACCGCTCAGGACGATGCTCTGATCGTTGATGCGGATGTTCACGCGATGAATATCCAGGCTTGGCACCCCGGCGCGCCCCACCGCGGCCAGTATTCGTCCCCAGTTCGGATCGCTGGCGTAGCATGCGGTTTTGACCAACGGCGAGTGTGCGACGGCGTAGGCTACCCGTAAACAATCGCCCTCGGTCGCGCCACCGCGCACCTCGATTTCGATAAATTTCGTGCCCCCTTCCGCATCACGCACGATCGCGTGCGCCAAACTCGTGGCTGCCGACAGAATCGCTTGTTCCAGGGCGGGGTATGCGGCGGCGTCTGTCGAGTCGATGTGGGGGTTTCCGGCCGCTCCGCTGGCAAGCAGGACGCACGCGTCGTTGGTGGAGGTGTCGCCGTCTATGGTGATTCGGTTGAAGCTCCGATCAACGGCATGCCGCAAACAGCTGTCCAACACGTCCCGATGCACCGATGCATCCGTGGCGATATAGGCGAGCATAGTCGCCATATCCGGGCGGATCATCCCGGCCCCCTTCGCGATTCCGGTGACCGTGACCGGCTTGCCCTGAAGATCCGTCTGAACCGAGACGCCTTTTGGCACCGTGTCGGTGGTCATGATCGCCCGCGCGGCATCGAGCCACCCGTCTGCTCGCAAGTGCTCAGCACATCGACCCACCGCTTGCACCATGCGCTCGACCGGCAGAGGTTCGCCGATCACGCCCGTGGAGAACGGTAGGACCTCTTCCGTGGGGATCCCGAGTGCGCGTGCCACCGCTTCGCAGACGCGCCTGGCGTCGTCGTAACCGCCTTCTCCGGTACCGGCGTTGGCGCAACCGCTGTTCACGACCAGCGCTTGGGGGGAGGTTTTCTTAAAATGTTCGCGCGCGAGTCGAACCGGAGCGGCTTGAAAACGATTTTGCGTGAATACCGCCGCCGTCTGCGTTCCGGGGACGCACTCCAGGAGTGCGACATCGTCCCGCTTCGATCGGCGAATGCCGGCGGACGCGGTTCCCCATCGAATCCCGGTCACCGGTAGCAGTGGCGGCGGCGAACTCATTCAGCGGGACAATACTGCGGAGTCGGTCTCGCCGGATTATGCGTTGAGGCGACCATGACAATGTTTATACTTCTTTCCCGAACCACAGGGACACGGCTCGTTGCGCCCAATTTTACGGCCGTCTCGCACGTAGGGCTTTTTCGGCGTTTTCACCGCTACCTCTCCCGCCGCCTGCTGTTCCACCTGTGCAGCGTCTCCCATTTCGGGATGAAGGAATTCCATCCGCTGTTGGGCACGCTGTTGCGCCTCCAATTGTTCGACTTCGTTTTCCGTGCGGATCTGTATCTTGGACAGGATCGTGATGACGTCGTGTTTCACCCGCGCCAAGAGGTCTTGAAACATCTCAAACGCCTCGCGTTTGTATTCCTGCTTCGGATTCTTTTGCGCGTAACCGCGCAAACCTATGCCCTGACGCAGATGATCCATCATCGCCAGATGCTCTTTCCATTGCCCGTCCAAGACCTGCAGCATCACCGCCTTCTCCAAGTGCCGCATCACTGGCTCCCCGACTTCCGCAGTCTTGTCCTCGTAGCCCTTTTCGATGCTCGCCAGAATCCGTTCCCGAAGGGTTTCCTCGTGCAGCTCGGAATCCTCTTCCAACCACTGCCTGATTGGTATTTTCAATCCGAACTCGCCCTCCAGGTCGTGTTCCAGTCCCTCAATATCCCATTGTTCCTCTAGACTTTGAGGCGGAATACTGCGATTGATGACGCCGTCCACGACATCCCGCCGCATGGCGATGACGTTGGCGGAGATGTCGTCGATTTCCATGAGCCGGTTTCGCTCTTCGTACACGATCTTACGCTGCTCGTTGGCCACGTCGTCGTATTCCAGCAACTGCTTGCGGATGTCGAAGTTTCGACCCTCGACTTTGCGCTGCGCGTTCTCTATGGCACGGGTTACCCAAGGATGCTCAATGGCCTCCCCCTCCTCCATGCCAAGTTTCTGCATCAGTCCGGACACCCGATCGGAACCGAAAATACGCATCAGGTTGTCCTCCAGAGACAGATAGAAGCGAGAGGAACCCGGATCGCCCTGACGCCCCGAGCGTCCACGGAGTTGGTTATCGATGCGCCGGGACTCGTGCCTCTCGGTACCAATAACGTGAAGCCCTCCCGCGGACACGACTCGATCGTGGCGTTCCTGCCACGCCGCCCGCACAGCCGCAGCGGCCTCCGCGTCGCCTCCCAGTTCCTTGAGTTCCATCTCCAAATTACCGCCCAACACGATGTCGGTACCGCGGCCGGCCATGTTGGTCGCGATGGTTATCGCCCCCGGCCGTCCGGCCTGAGCGATGATGTGCGCCTCTCGCTCGTGCTGTTTGGCGTTCAATACCTCGTGGTCGAGTTTTTCTTTATTCAATGATCCGGACAGCAACTCCGACGCTTCGATGGAAGCGGTCCCCATCAACACCGGTTGGCCTCGTTCGTTAGATTCGCGAACGCCTTCGATGATGGCGTCGAGCTTCTCCTTCATAGTCCGAAAGACGAGGTCCGACCGATCGTCGCGGATCATTTCTTTATCCGTGGGGATAACCACCACCTCCAGTCCGTAAATCTGCTGAAATTCCGAAGCTTCGGTGTCGGCGGTACCAGTCATGCCGGCAAGCTTGTCGTAGAGACGGAAATAGTTCTGAAAAGTAATCGACGCGAGAGTCTGATTCTCCTGCTGCACCTTTGCGCCTTCCTTTGCCTCGACGGCCTGATGAAGACCCTCGGACCAACGCCGTCCGGGCATCATACGACCGGTGAATTCATCGATAATGATGACTTGATCGTCGCGAACAATGTAGTCCACGTCTCTCTGGAATAACGTATGCGCCCGCAAAGCGGCAATGAGGTGATGGAGTAGGGAAATATTGGTAACGTCGTAAAGACTTCCGTGCTCCGATAACAGACCGGCTTCCACGAGCAGACGTTCCGAGGTTTCGTGCCCCTGTTCGGTCAGGAACACTTGTTTATTCTTTTCGTCGACGCTGTAATCACCGGGTCCATCCTCGGTTTCCTGCCGGCTCAGCCTCGGGATAATCCCGTTCATCTTTACATACAGGTCCGTGCTTTCCTCGGCAGGACCAGAAATAATCAAAGGTGTGCGCGCCTCGTCGATGAGAATTGAATCGACTTCGTCAACTATGGCGTAATGCAAACCGCGCTGCACGCGGTCCTCCGCCGAGAAAGCCATGTTGTCGCGCAGGTAATCGAATCCGAATTCGTTATTGGTGCCGTAAACGATATCCGAGGAATAGGCTTCGCGCTTGGCGACAGGATCCTGTCCAGTAGTGACGACCCCCACCGACAGCCCCAGGAAGTCATAAATCTTGCCCATCCAATCGGCGTCGCGACGAGCCAAATAGTCGTTGACGGTGACGATGTGCACCGATTTTCCACCGATGCTATTCAGGAAGGCGGGTAAAGTCGCAACCAGTGTTTTTCCTTCGCCGGTACGCATCTCGGCTATCTTGCCCTCGTGCAGCACAATACCGCCGATTATTTGCACGTCGAAATGCCGCATTGCCAATGTGCGTTTTGCGGCTTCGCGTACCACTGCGAAGGCCTCCGGCATAAGCGCTTCCAAGGATTCTCCTTGTTCGATGCGGTTGCGAAACTCCACCGTTTTGGCGGCGAGCTCGTCGTCCGACAAAGCGCTGATCTGGTTTTCCAGCGCGTTGACCTCGCTGACCGTCTTCGACATTTGCCGAATCAAGCGCTCATTACGGGTACCGAAGACTTTTCTGAGGAGCGATCCGATCATTAGCAAACCTTAAATTCACGTTCCAAACGACGTGGGAAATTCAAAAAGAGAGTATGAATGCTTTGCGGCCCCATGAAAACTCCCTAGGACCGGTAACATCTAAGAACTGCTTTCGGTGAGTTTCTTCAGCCGGAGGTCTTGAGATAACGTCTTGGATTCACGGTTCGAGCGTTGCGCAAGACCTCGAAATGCAGATGAGGTCCCGTGGAACGCCCACTGTTTCCCACGACCGCAATGATCTGGCCCTTTTCGACGCGCTCACCCGTTCGGACGACTGTGGCCAGCGCGTGCGCGTAGCGCGTCCTGTATCCGTTGCCGTGATTTATTTCGACCATCAACCCGTATCCCGGCTGCTCTCCCGCGTGTGTGATGACGCCCTCCGCGACCGCCCTGATCGGGCCACCGGCGTTTCCCGCTATATCGACACCCCCGTGAAATTCTCGGCGCCCGGTAAACGGATCGGTCCGGTAGCCGTAGCCAGACGAGATCCATCCCTCCTCAATGGGCCACCCCCTGGGGAATTGCCGCTTGTGCAATGTTCTGTCCATCAACAGCGACTGCAACACGCGCAGTTCTTCGTATTTTTCCTGAAGACGGCGCTCGAGTCGATCAAGCGATTGCATGAATTCGGTCTCAACTCGATCTTGCATACCGAGCGGCTGTTCCGGTCCCCCCAGCGCCGGTACCGCGCCAAAGTCGAACTCGTCGGGGTCGAGGCCCGCCATCTCCGTGAGTCGCTGACCCAACGCGTTGATTCGCGACACCTGCGCCTGCAGCCGACCGAGGTTTCTTCCTAGAGCATCGAGGTGCGCCGCCACCTCGGTCTTTGCCTGGGCGATTTTACTCCGTTGCCTTTTGAATTCCTGCTCCACAATGGTTCCGTAGTCGCGTGTTGTCGAAGTCAAAGGATCCTTTGTTGGACCGGAACCGAGGTAGAATCCGGCGATTCCGGCGACTACCGGCAACACAAAGAGCGTTGAGATGGTCAACAACCGCACTTGACGCCGACTGAGGCTCGTACTGAGACGTTTACCCGTATCGCTGGGAACTAAGATAATACGCATACGCTGGAGTGGCCGTTGTGTGTAAACTTAATGTTCGTAAGCGCCCATGCCGTCGTCAATCAAAACAAAGACCTTTCGCTCAATCGGCAATCTGCTGAAACCCAGTCATTCTGCGGACGTTCCGCTGTTCAGACTGATCGAACAGCTGCAATCGATCCAAGAAATCTGGCGCGCCGTAGCGTCTCCCGAACTGGTGGAGCACAGCCGGCCCACCTATTACGCCAATGGCCAGTTAACCATTAGCGCAGATTCGCCGGTGTGGGCCAGCAACATTCGGCATCAACAGATTTCACTCCGGAGACAGTTACGCGAAAGCGGTATCTCTGATATCCAAGCCCTGCACGTGCGCGTGCTGCCGATCGCAAAATCGCCAACTGTCGCGAAAACCGAGCGCGACCGGACCTCACTCCATGTCGTGCGCGCCGTTAGTGCTTCTGCTGAGGCTATTCCGGACAAGGAGCTTCGGACTGCCTTACTTAAGCTTAGCAAAGCACTGCGCAGCTAGCACCACGACGCGGAGGCAAATCACAGGTTGAAAACCTTTGCCTGCCCGCTGGCCGTTCGGTGGCAACATCGCCACTGCCGGTGCATCCCAAAGTCTCTGCGTGCAGCGCACGCTGCCTCCCCGCGCGACCGTTGCCTTCGAAACCTGGGGAGGCCGTAAATAATA
>JBFGKR010000065.1:0-8295 GCA_041576575.1 Arenicellales bacterium
CGATCTCCGACGCGTGCGCTTCGGTGGAAAGCCGCCTGCACACCGTGGTCGGTTCCGGAGGCATGCTGCGTGCCAGCGAATTGGAACTGTTGGATACGCTCGCCGGAGCCTGTGAACAGGTCGTTGAACAATTGCGGGAAGCGGGAACCCTGGCGGCGTCGACGGCCGTGGATTTCAATCACATCGTCGAACGATCTCTGGCGTTGAAAGCGCTGCGGACCCGAGCTGCCGAGGGCGACAGTGCAAGACCGGAAGATCATCGCGGCGTACAGGTTCGTCCGGAGTCGGTCGGCGAAGCCGTTCGGGATGAAAGCGTTTTGCAGGATTTTCCCGAAGAGGCGGACGCAATGGCGCTGGAGGATCTTCTGCAGAAGGCGGAGGAATACAGCGCGGCCACTAAGGGCGCGGCTTCCACCGAGCTCGAGCGAGAACTCGCCAATATCAAGGACGTGCTCGAAGCAGATACTTTCGCTGTCGACGAATTTCGGGACATATTCTGCGAAGAGGCTACGGATCTGCTGGTTCGTATCAATCACCGGCTGGCGGAGTGGGGCGCCAGTGGTTACGCCGCCGTCAGTGCGGCGCTGAAACGCGATCTTCACACGCTCAAGGGCAGCGCTCGGGCCGCCGGCGCCAACGCCGTCGGCGATCTCAGTCACAACACGGAAACCCTCCTGGAGCGCGTTGACAAACTCGTGGACGTAGACCACGGCGAATTACGCAAGCTGCTGGAGGAAGTCCACGACACCCTGTTCGATACGGTGCAATGCCTGGAGAAGAAGCGGACGCCGCCCGAAGTCGACGGCTTGCACCAAGCCCTGCTCGATTTCGCCAACGATAGAGGAGCAAATATCGCGTCCGGTCCCCGGCCGGTTACGGGTGTGTCGGAGACGGCGGCGCGGGAGGCGGCGAGAACGGAGGAGCTTGACGTCCGGGACAACATTGCCGCGCCGGCGCAGGCAGCGACCCCCGCGCCCTCGAGCGGTCGCGACCCCCAAGCCCCCGCCCCCGGCGCGGAGCGCGCGGCGCCGCTGGAGCGCGTGCGCGTGACCGCTTCGATGCTCGACGAGCTCTTCAACTTTGCCGGCGAAGCGAGTATCACCAGAGCGCAAATGACGGAGCAATTGGCGGGCCTTAAGTTCAATCTCAACGAATTGCGTTCTAACGTAGTCCGTTTCAGCGATCAGTTGCGGGAACTGGAGATTCAAGCCGAGACGCAGATTCATTCCGGGGTGCAGGATCGTCGCAACGCCGGAATTGAAGACGAATTCGACCCCCTGGAGTTCGATCGCTATACCGCATTGCAGCAGCTTTCCCGCAGCCTCAGCGAAAGTCTCGACGACTTGAAGACGATCGAAGGGGGATTGGCCGGTTTTGCACACGCTTCGGAATCCTTGATGCAGCAGCAAGCACTGCTCAATACCGAACTGCAGGGAGGATTGATGCGTGCACGTATGGTTCCGTTTTCAACCCTGATTCCGCGTCTGCGGCACCACGCGCGGCAGTTTTCCCGATCTTTGGGCAAGCGTGTCGAAGTGCAAGTGATCGGGCAAGAAGTGGAAGTGGACCGCAGCGTTTTGGAGACCATGACCGAGGCCTTTGAGCACATGATCCGAAACGCCGTCGACCACGGCATCGAAGCCGCCGCGCAGCGCAAATCCGCCGGTAAGCCGGAACTCGGCACTATACGCATCGAGTGCAAGCAAGAGGGTAATGAAGTCGTCATTCGTTTCAGCGACGACGGGGGCGGTCTCGATGTCGAAAAGATTCGCCGGCAGGCCGAGAAGCTTCGGTTGACGGCGCAGGACAGCAGTCTCACCGAACAAGACCTGATCCAATTGATCGTGATGCCCGGATTCAGCACCGCAGATGCGGTGACGCACGTGTCCGGCCGCGGCGTCGGCTTGGACGTCGTGCACTCGGCGATACGCCGATTGGGCGGAAATATCTCGGTGGAAAGCGTGGCGAGTGCCGGCGCCACTTTCGTCATACGATTGCCGGTCACACTCTCGGTTACCCACGCCTTGTTCGTGCGCTGCGGCACGCAGTCGTTCGCGATCCCGCTCGGCATAGTCCAGCGCGTCTTAAAGGTCGACAGCGAGAAGCTGGCCGAATTCCGGGATCGGCCTGAAATAATCATGGAAGGGCAGCGTTTCCCGCTAATGCACTTGTCCGAACGCCTGGGTTTGCCTTCTGAAGCAGAACCCGGCCGGCATGCGCCGGTATTGCTGGTGCGCATGGGCGCGCGGGATATCGCGGTTTGGGTGGACGAACTTCTGGGGACCCAAGAAATCGTAGTGAAGTCGATTGGGGGCCATCTCAGTAGCGCCAAGGGGATCGCCGGTGCCACCATACGCGGCGACGGCAGTGTCGTGTTGATCCTGGATATGGCGGAATTGTGGGTCGCGCATGAAGTGGATGTCAACGTGACGCGGGCGACATCGGGTAAGGAAAGCGCTGAGATAGCGCCGGTAATCATGGTGGTAGACGACTCTTTGACGGTGCGCAAAGTGACGAGCCGCAATCTGAACCGTTACGGGATGGAAGTGATCATGGCAAGGGATGGGATCGAGGCCCTGGAACAAGTTCGTCTACATCGTCCAGACCTCATGCTCGTCGATATAGAGATGCCGAGAATGGATGGGTTCGAGTTAACCAGCGAGATTCGCATGAGTGCGTCCACCAGGGACATACCAATCGTAATCATCACCTCTCGAGCCGGGGCGAAGCACAAACAGAAAGCGATGGAGCTAGGTGCCAACGCTTATCTCACCAAGCCCTATCAGGAGCAAGAATTGTTGGCGAACATTCAGGCTTTGTTGCCGCAATTTTTTAGCGAACAGCAATCCATGCAAGCGCGATAGACCGTGATCGGCGCCAGTTCCCAAAACCCAGGCCCGGGCGTCGAGTCTCCCTCCGTCCATACGCTTCTCATTGCCGTCGATTACGGCTATTTAATGGTACCGAGCGCCATGGTGGCGGAAGTGATACCCTTGCCCACCGTCTACGGCGCGGACGTATCACGACATTGGATCCTGGGCCAGATCAACTGGCGCGGATTGTCGCTTCGAGTTCTTTCCTTTGAACGTTTGGTCTCCGAGCTCCGGCTGACTCTCGACAATTATTCGCGGGTGGTGGTGTTTTATCCGCTTCCGGGTCGAAGCAGCAAGGATTACTTCGGCATCCTTTCTACGCGGGATCCGCGCTCCACTCTGGTCAATGATGACCTTGTGCCCAGCTCGCTGCCGGAAAACGTCAGCGGGCGTTACATAGCCGGTGTTATCGAAGTATTCGGGCGGGCGGCGGCGATACCTGACTTGGAGGCCTTGGCCACCGCAGTCTACTAATTTCGCGTCTTTCGAGATTAGGCTTATTCAGACCGCGGATGTCGATGACGATGGCGCCCCCGCACGACGCGGAGCAATGGGGCGATAAGTCCTAATCGGACCTTGTCGCCCGCTGAATACCGTCCCACGCCACCTGCGCGAGCTGTTTCAACTCTTCCTTGTTGATTACGTACGGCGGCATGAAATACACAACGTTGCCCAATGGGCGCAACAGCGCCTGATGCTCCAAGCCATAGCGGTACACCTCCAACCCGCGCCGTTCCCGCCAGTCGTAAGCCTCGCCCGTGCGTTTGTCTTTCACCAATTCTATCGCCAGGATCATGCCGCGTTGCCTGACGTCCCCGACATGGGGATGATCCGGGAAATGCGCGGTGATGTCGCGCGTGAATGCGGCGAGATGGCGGTTTCGGTCGAGGACGTCGCTGTGTTCGAAAAGTTCCAGCGAGCCAATCGCCGCGGCGCATGCCAGGGGATTTCCGGTATAGCTGTGCGAATGCAAAAAGGCCTTCAAGGTTGTGTAGTCGTCGTAGAAGGCTTCAAACACTCTCTCCGTGGTGAGCACGGCGGACAGCGGTAGGAAACCACCGGTCAAACCTTTCGCGAGGCAAAGAAAGTCCGGCTGCACCGAAGCCTGTTCGCAGGCAAACATCGTACCGGTGCGACCGAAACCCACCGCACATTCGTCGGCGATAAAATGCACCTGATAGCGATCGCATGCCTCGCGCAATAGTTTTAGATACACAGGGTCGTACATGCGCATGAACCCCGCGCACTGCACCAACGGCTCGACTATCACGGCGCAGATCCGTTCGGCGTGGCGCGCCAGCGTAGTTTCCATATCTTCAAATCGACGCACGGCGTATTCGGTTTCGCTCTCCCCGGCCTCGCGGTGATACGCGTCCGGTGACGCGACCGTTCGTGGCCGGAGCAATAGCGGCGCGTATGTCTGTTTGTAGAGTTCTACATCACCGACGGATAACGCGCCCAGAGTTTCGCCGTGGTAACTGTTTTGGAGATTCACGAACTCGGTCTTTCCGGACAGCCCACGGTTACTCCAGTAGTGAAAGCTCATCTTGAGAGCGATCTCCACCGCCGAGGAGCCGTTTTCCGCATAGAAGCACCGCGTCAAACCTTGCGGCGTTACGGCAATGAGTTTTTCTGACAAGGCTATGGCGGGTTCATGCGTAAACCCAGACAAGATCACGTGCTCCAGAAGACTCAGTTGTGGCTCGATCCTGCGGCGTATGTGCGAATTTCCATGGCCGAAAAGATTGACCCACCAGGAGCTGATGGCATCTATGTAGCGGTTGCCGTCGAAATCCTCCAGCCATACTCCCTCCCCCCGTCGAATCGGGATCATTGGAAGTTGTTCGTGGTCTTTCATTTGCGTGCACGGGTGCCACAGTGCACGCAAGTCCCGTATTACCAGTTGGGCGTTATCCATGAGCGGAGAGTATATCGGCCTTGCCTAACCGGAGTCAGCGCCGCGGGCGGCGTCGCGCTGCTCCTATCCGTCTCAGCGGCGTTGCGCACGGCCGTATACCGTGGGAGATCCCTTGAAAAAACGAGTCCGTAAGGACTTTTTTTGTGCTGGGAATCCGCGTTGACTCGGTATTGAGGCCGGAAAATTCCGGATTACAGGGGAAATTCGGCAGGAGGTTGATGTTGGATTCGATGCCTGCATAGATAAATTTTAGGGGGTTCGGCGCGAATAAAGCCGGTTGCGGTATTGCCGTGTTACATGGTCTGAGTGAGAATACCCGCCCTTCCTCGGCGCTTCGTCGACGGCAGTTGCCGGTAGTGACCGCCGAGGCATTCTGTCGAGTTTCCCGGCTGCAGCGGCGAGCGTGGGCGACCGATATTCAAACCTAACGCTCATCGATACACAGGGAAACGATCTATCAGCACAGGTGGATTACATTGGGAGGACTGGTAAACATGTCTGTGACGCCTGAACAAAAAATCCCCAATCGTCTGCAGCTGGCGAATGCGATCCGGGCTCTGAGCATGGATGCCGTGCAAAAAGCGAATTCGGGCCATCCGGGAATGCCCATGGGGATGGCAGATATAGCCGAGGTACTGTGGAACGATTTTCTAAAACACAACCCGAGCAACCCCAAATGGGTTGACCGCGACCGCTTCATACTCTCCAACGGTCATGGGTCCATGCTCCATTACGCGCTGCTGCATCTTGCCGGTTACGACCTGTCCATTGACGAAATCAAAAAGTTTCGGCAGCTGCATTCCAAAACCCCCGGCCACCCGGAGTACGGTTACACGCCGGGTATAGAAACCACGACAGGCCCTTTGGGCCAGGGGCTAACCAATGGAGTGGGAATGGCGATCGCGGAGAAGGTCCTGGCGGCGCAGTTCAACCGGGACGGCCACAACATTGTCGACCATTTTACCTATGTATTTTTGGGTGACGGCTGTTTGATGGAGGGGATCTCCCACGAAGCGTGCTCCCTCGCCGGCACCCTGAAGCTCGCGAAGCTCATCGCCTTCTACGACGACAACGGCATCTCTATCGACGGCGAAGTGAAGGGCTGGTTTACCGACGATACGCCGCAGCGTTTTCGGGCCTACGGGTGGCACGTTATCGAGGGCGTCGACGGGCACGACCCCGACGCCGTGTATCGTGCGATCGAACTCGCGCGGGCGGAGACGCAGCAGCCGACATTGATCTGCTGCAAGACCATTATCGGTTGGGGGTCGCCCAACAAGCAGGGAAAAGAGGAATGCCACGGCGCCGCACTGGGAGAAGAGGAGGTGGCCCTGGTGCGGGAGACGATAGATTGGCCGCATCCCCCTTTTCTCGTTCCAGACGATATCTACGCCGCTTGGGATGCCCGTTTCCGCGGCGACCGCGTCGAATCAGAATGGAACAAGCGATTTGCCGCATACAAAACGGCTTATCCCGATCTGGCGGCGGAGTTCGAACGCCGCATGCGCGGCGATTTAACCGCCGACTGGGAGGAACGGGCCAACGCTTATATCGCCGCCGCCGACGAAGCGGCAAAAAAAGACGCGACGCGAAAGCATTCCCAGGCTGCTCTCAACGCTTACGCGCAACTGTTGCCGGAAATGATCGGCGGCTCCGCGGACCTCACCGGTTCCAATAATACCAACTGGTCTGGTTCCAAGGCCTTGACCCCCGCGGAAGCTTCCGGGAATTACATCTATTACGGCGTGCGCGAGTTCGGAATGTCCGCGATCATGAACGGGGTCGGTTTGCACGGGGGTTTCATTCCCTACGGCGGCACTTTTCTGATTTTCTCCGAGTACGCACGGAACGCGATACGCATGGCCGCGTTGATGAAGGTTCCCACGATATTCGTGTACACGCACGACTCCATTGGACTGGGTGAGGACGGGCCGACTCATCAGGCGGTGGAGCAGACCGCGACCCTGCGTCTGATCCCCAACATGACGGTTTGGCGGCCATGCGACGGGGTGGAAACCGCGATCGCATGGAAGGTCGCCATCGAGCGCACCGATGGTCCCACCTGCCTCTTGCTTTCGCGCCAGGGTGTTCCCCACCAGGTTCGAACGTCCGCGCAAATAGACGATATTCGGCGCGGCGGTTACGTCTTGGTTGATTCCGATGGCGACCCGCAAGCCATCGTCATCGCCACCGGTTCCGAGGTGGAACTTGCGGTGGAAGCGGCGAAAAGGTTTGACGGCAGGGTCCGCGTGGTGTCGATGCCCAGCACCAACGTGTTCGAGTCGCAGGATGAGGATTACCGGGAATCGGTGCTGCCGAAGGCGGTGACGCGCCGCGTAGCCATCGAGGCGGGGGTTACCGGCGGCTGGCACAAATTTGTGGGAATGCAAGGAAGGGTGATCGGTATCGACCGCTTCGGCGAATCGGCGCCGGCGAAAGACGTGTTCGAGCACTTCGGATTCACCGTTGATAATGTCGCTAACACCGTCAGGGAACTGCTCGGAAGTGGGCGATGATTACCACGGATTCGGGGTGCCGTACCGGCACATCCAGTTCCATACGGGGCAGACCACACAAAATCGAGTCAAAAATGCTTTAATGCTTTGAGGAGAACCGAATGGCAATCAGAGTAGCAATCAATGGGTTTGGACGCATCGGGCGCATGGTATTCCGGTCCATGTTTGAATCAGGCCGCGAAGACGAATTCGATGTGGTTGCAGTTAACGATCTCGGCGATGCGAACACCAACGCACATTTGCTCAAGTACGATACCGCACACGGAAAATTCGGCCGCGATGTAAAGGTTGCGGGGAATTCGTTCATCGTGGGCGATGAAGAAGTGAAAGTGCTGGCGGAGCGCGATCCGGCAAGGCTGCCCTGGGGCGAGCTCAATATCGACGTAGTGCTCGAGTGCACGGGTTTGTTCAACAGCAAAGAAAAAGCCGGCGCCCATTTGACAGCCGGTGCCAAAAAAGTGGTGATCTCCGCGCCGGGCGGCAAGGATGTGGACGCAACTATCGTTTACGGCGTAAACCACGGCGTCCTCAAGTCCACGGATACCGTGATTTCTAATGCATCGTGCACCACCAACTGCCTGGCGCCCCTGGTGAAACCGCTTCACGACAAGATCGGTGTGGAGTGCGGCTTGATGACGACCATTCATGCGTACACCAACGATCAGGTACTGACCGACGTCTATCATTCCGATTTGCGTCGCGCCCGCTCTGCCACTCAATCCATGATCCCAACCAAGACCGGTGCGGCGGCGGCGGTTGGATTGGTGCTCCCGGAATTGAACGGCAAGCTCGACGGCTTCGCGGTGCGGGTACCGACTATAAACGTGTCGCTGGTCGATCTTACCTTCCAGGCTGCCCGAGACACCTCCGTGGACGAGATTCATCAAATCATGAAGGACGCGTCGCAAGGTGAACTCAAGGACATTCTCGCCTACAACGACGAACCGCTGGTGTCGATCGACTTCAATCATACTGCGGTCTCTTCCAC
>JBFGKR010000066.1:0-8248 GCA_041576575.1 Arenicellales bacterium
CTGCGCCCGATCCCGAGGCGCCGACAAGGTCTTCGTTGACTGCTGACTCGAGACTTGTATTATGCGAATCAGAGATCGGACGGACATTGAACCTATCGCCCGACATGACGATATAGATGCGAAGGACGACATGTGGGTGTTCGGCTATGCCTCGCTCATGTGGAATCCGGGATTTCCCTTCAAGGAAAAAAAGCTCGCTCGCATCTTCGGGTACCATCGCGCGCTATGCGTGCGTTCTTGGGTCCATCGTGGAACGCGTGAAATCCCTGGATTGGTTTTCGGACTCGATCTCGGAGGGTCGTGCACGGGTTTGGCGTTCCGTATTTCCCGCGAGAACGAAGACAAAGTAATGGATTACTTGGGGACGAGAGAACTCGTTTCCGGCGTGTACGTGCCACAAACCGTCAATATTCACATCGCCGGTTGGTCGAAACGGGGGTTGACCTTTGTCGTGCGGCGGGAGCATTCACAATACGTGAATGGGCTGCCCGTCGAGCTCGAAGCCGAGATAATTCGCACCGCACGCGGTCCCAGTGGAGCGAATATCGATTACGTACTCAATACCCTGCACGAACTCGAGCGGGTGGGAGTCCGCAATTCAAGAATGACTACACTGAAATCGTTATTGGAACACTCTCATGGAGAGCGGTGTCGCACTTGATAGAGAAGTCTTGGACGATCTTATTATCCATGACCTCATCGAAGATCGAAATCCTTCCGCACGAAGTCTCACGGGTGGCGTGTCCAGCGACGTGACTTTGATTGAATCCGGAAGGCGCCGTTTTGTCTTGAAGCGCGCTCTGGCACGTCTACGCGTCGGAGAAGCTTGGTACGCGGACGTTAAACGGAACGAAACGGAATGCAGGTGTCTGCGTTATCTCGCCGGTATCGTGCCCGACTCGGTGCCGCGGGTTCGGCATCATAATCCCGATCTCAATTATTTCTGCATGGACTACCTGGGCACCGAGTACGCGAATTACAAAACGCTATTGCTGTCCGGCGACCATCGCAGTGCGATCTCCGCCAGGGCGGCGCGCACCCTCGCGCTCATTCATCGTCACACCTGGGGCAAAGACGAAGTGGAGAAATCGTTTGCCACCCTCGACCAGTTTTGGGCGTTGCGGCTCGATCCCTATCTGGGGACCGCCGCGCGGCGAAATCCGGCTCTGCGTGAACCGCTGATGCAGGAGGCCAATAGGCTTGCCTCTACCGGCCTTGCCTTAGTACAAGGCGATTTCAGCCCGAAAAACCTGATGCTTTGTGGAGACCGCCTTGTAGTCTTGGATTGCGAGGCCGCGTGGTACGGCGACCCAGCCTTCGACGTGGCTTTTTTCATCAATCATTTCATGATCAAGGCAATTCATTTGAGGCAATGGTCCCAGGAATACATTAACCTCGCACGGGTGGCGTGGGATGTTTACGCGAATACCTTGGGTGCGGAACGCATGGAGGGTATGGCTGTACGCGTGGGACGACTGCTTCCGATGTTGATGCTTGCCCGTGTAGACGGAAAGTCTGCGGTGGAATACCTAACCGACGAGTCAAAGAAGACCGTGATCCGTAATTTCTGTCACAACCAAATACCGCAGCAATACCACGATGTGTCGAGGTGTATGGAAAATTGGCGTTCTGTGCTGAGGACGCCGTAAAGGCGACGCGCGATGAAGATTCGATCGCTTGACGCGTACCAGATTTTCGATTCCCGCGGGACCCCTACAATTGAGTGCGTAGTCTGTGTGGAGTCCGGCGCCGTCGGCTTCGGTCGCGTTCCTTCCGGCGCATCCACCGGCCAATTCGAGGCGCTCGAACTCCGGGATAACGACCCGAATCGCTACGGGGGGAAGTCGGTATTCACCGCGATCGGCCACGTCGTCGATCTCATCGCTCCGGCCATAGTCGGACGCGATGCATGCGATCAAGAAGGCATCGATGCGTGCTTGATTGAATTGGACGGTTCTGAGGATAAGTCCCGTCTCGGCGCAAACGCCGTGCTGGGGGTTTCCATCGCGGTTGCCGACGCGGCGGCGAAAGCTATGGGTCGCGCGCTCTTCGAATATTTGGGGGCGGAAAGGGGAACCTTGATGCCACTACCCGAGATTCAAATACTCGGAGGCGGTGCGCACGCACGCTGGCGCCTGGACATCCAAGATTTTCTTCTGGTCGCGACCGGCGCGACGAGTTATGCACAAACGCTGGAAATTACCCAAGACGTGTACCGGACAGCGGGAGTGCTTCTGTCGCAGCAGGGGCGCATCGCCGGCGTTGCCGACGAGGGCGGATACTGGCCGCAGTTCGCCTCCAACGAGGCAGCATTGGAATTTCTGGTAGAAGCCATTTGTGTCGCGGGATATACGCCCGGCAAGGACTGCATGATCTCGCTCGATTTCGCCGCAAGCGACCTGTTCGACGGAGAGTTCTATAGACTCGGCGTGGACGGTCGGCGGTTAGACAGCGAAGATTTCATCGGGCTGATCGTCGGTTGGTGTCAGCGTTACCCCATAATCTCCATCGAAGATCCTCTTGCCGACGACGATTGGTCTGCATGGCGGCGACTGGCGAACAAAATGCGCGAGCGGATACAGATTGTCGGCGATGATCTGTTTACAACCAACGTGCGCCGCATCCAGCAAGGCATTGAGCAAGATGTCGCCAACGCCGTACTGATCAAGCCAAATCAGATTGGAACCGTATCCGAGACTCTGGCAGCGATTGAATTGTCGAAGAAACACGGATGGCGTCCGATAATTTCCGCCCGATCAGGAGAGACCGAGGACGCATTCATTGCGCATCTCGCGGTAGCGACGGATGCGGGGCAAATAAAAGTGGGCTCGTTCTGTCGCGGCGAGCGAATGGCCAAATGGAATGAATTAATCAGAATCGAACGGCGTCTGGGGGAGCGAGCGCGATTCCAAGGTTCTCGCACTTTCGAGACGCTCAGCCCTCCGTTCACGCTGACGCCGAGAGCAGGTTAATGCAATCGCGCAACCGGCGAGCACGATGCGGGCGCTGCCGTGTCCGGCGGCATCGGAAAACCGTCCATGCCTAGGGCTCTTCGAACGTCACCGGATGAAACGGACGTTTGTTTACGTGCAACTCGAACACATCGGGTCTTGCGTAATGACCGACGACGTCGAAGTCGTACTTGCCGCGGGTAATCTCGCCAAGATCGAGCTCCGCGGTCTGGATGCATTCCCCTTCGAAATTGGGTTCGCAGAGAACCCGCCCCAGAGGGCTGACGATGCAGCTGCCTCCTCGCATAAGCACGGTAGGCGCGTTTGAGTCCCGGGTTGCCGGGTAATGTTCCGGGCAGTCGAGGCGGGTCAAGTATTGGCAGGTCGACAACACGAAACAGCGTCCCTCGAGGGCGACCGTCTGCATCGTCGGCAGCCACGTGCCGCGATCGTCGGCCGTGGGCGCGCAGTACATTTGCACTCCTTGTGAATACATTGCCATGCGCAACATCGGCATGTAGTTTTCCCAGCAGATGACCGCGCCGATCCGACCGATGTCGGTGTCGACGACCGCCAGCGTGGAGCCGTCGCCGTAGCCCCACACCAAGCGTTCCATCGCCGTGGGCATGAGTTTTCTGTGCTTTCCCAACAGGTTGCCGTCGCGGCCAAACATCAGTGCGGTGCAGTACAAGGTGCCCGATGCGCGCTCGACGACACCGACGACCAGGTGCATCGATGCAGCTTTGGCGGCTTTTCCAATGACCTCGGTGGCCGGTCCCGGGACTTCAATCGCGCTCTCGAAATAGCGCTGAAAATCCTCACGGCCTTGTTGCGACCGCGTGCCGATTCGAGCGCCAAAATCCAAGCCTTTCGGGTACGCCGATACGAACGCTTCTGGAAACACAGCGATATCTGCGGATTTTCGAGCCGCGTCGGCCGAAAGGTCTTGAAGTTTCTCTAGGGTGCGATCAAGATCGAATACCACTGGCGCCGCCTGGATTACGGCGGCTGTAACGCGTGCGTTTTTCAATTTGATTCTCCGGCATGGCTACGAGTCGCGGAAACAATACGGTACCATCGTCTTTGCTACGGTTACAAAGAATACCTTTCCGAACGGCGCCAGAGGTCGGCGCCGAAGTCTTGACTGGCGTCAATCAAAGCCTCCGGTACGTATCCTATTTTTTCGATCAGACGGGCCGCAAATCAGAATACGCCCCCGCAAACCATCACGAAGAGCCGAAGAGATGGAACTAACTGCTGACCAGCTCCGACACCGATTCCCAGAGATAACGCGATACATGACCCAGGAACAGCTGCGTGTGCTTATCGATTACTTCGACCGACGCACCGTACGCGCGGGCACGCAAATTATTCAAGATGGAGAACAAAGCAAAACCATGCATCTGATCGTGCAGGGAAGAGTTTCGATCGTTCTGAACTTAGAGCAACAGGACCTGATCGTCGGCTCTCTAGGGCCCGGAGCCTGGGTGGGAGAAATAGCCGTCATGGACCCCGGTCCCGCGTGCGCAAGTGTGATTGCGGCGGAAGAGTGCGACATGTTCACGATCAGCCTTGACGCATTCGCCGATTTGCAAAAAAGTCATCCGATCATTGCAAGTCTGTTGTTGCAGGTCCTGTGCGCCGAGCTGGCGGGGCGCCTGCGCGCCTCCAACCGGTTGTTGATGGACCTCATTGCGCGAGAAGAAAAAACTAGACCAGCCGTGATCGGAGATCCCGAATGGGTAAAGCAGCTGGGCGCCCAACTCGCCGGCACCCGAGGAAAGTCGTCATGACGAGCTTAATGGAATTTCTTCAGACCATTCCACAATTCGCAGACTTTTCACAATCCGAGCTCATGGCCATCGACAAGGCATTTCGTGTCGACACATATGCCGACGGCGAGGTTTTGATCAAAGACGGAGACCGAGCGGAAAGGCTGTTTTTAATACTCAATGGTGAGGTGGAGGTCCGCAGGAGGCGATGGGACAAGGCGGGATATGCTTTGGTCGAAAAAAAACACGCGGGCGACATAGTCGGACTTACCGCTCTAATCAACAACGAAAAGCAGGATGCGACCGTCGTTACCGTGGGAACGGTCCAGATTGCGTCCTTGCCCCAGAGCGCCTTTGAATTATTGTTCGACACGCACGCGCCGATCGCTGTTCACTTTCAGTACTTGATCGCACGGCAGCTTGCAAGGGATCTTCGGCGCTACAACGATGCATTGCGCTCTGCGGTACAGTCCGGCGAGGTTAAGGATTTCGCGTCGTTCTTGCAATCGGATTGAGCTTCGCCACGAACACCACGCCCCCGTCCCCCGGTCCCGGGGCCCTGCACCACGGTGCATGAGCTGCAAGCAGATGCATGTAACGCAGGGGATATCGCGCTGTAGGTGTCGTTTTCAGCGGTGTTTCGACAAGAAACATCGCGGGCGTCTCAGGTGCTTGACCTGAGTCATTAACGCGCCGCGATTGCAGTGCTTTACTTGAATCCGCGCCATCAACGTTAACGGAGGAATCGGCCGATGTCGGATATTTTCAGCTTCGCGGACGAATTCGGGCCCACCAAGGTCATTCACGTTTATGAGCCGTCCGTTCAGTTGAGGGGCGTTCTCGTTATTGACAACGTCGCCGCAGGTCCATCCATTGGCGGTGTACGCATGGCCGCGGACGTGACTGTGGAGGAATGTTTTCGACTCGCGCGCGCAATGACGATGAAAAATGCCGCGGCGGAGCTTCCCCATGGGGGCGGTAAGGCCGTAATCGTAGGTGACCCGAAGATGCCGCCTGAGAAAAAAGAACGTCTGCTGCGGACCATGGCGTCTTCCCTGCGGAACGTAGAGGACTACATCTTTGCGCCGGACATGGGTACCGATGAACAGTGCATGGCATGGGTCAGGGACGAGATCGGTCGCGTCGTGGGGCTGCCCCGAGTGGTGGGCGGAATCCCCCTGGACGAAATCGGTGCCACCGGATGGGGATTGGCGCAAGCGACGGAGGTTGCCGCGGAATTCGTCGGCTTGAATCTCGGCGGCGCACGAGTCGTAGTGCAGGGCTTCGGCGCGGTGGGAAAGCACGCCGCGCGTTTCTTGAAGCAAAAGGGAACCGTGCTGATCGGCGCGTCCGACTCCAGGGGGACCATATACAATGCCGCGGGTCTGGATGTCGATACGCTGTTGAAGTTGAAAATCGAGGGTGGAAGCGTGGTCGACTATCCCCACGGAACTCGCAGCGATACCGACTCGATCATTGATATAGATTGCGACATCTGGATACCTGCGGCTCGACCCGATGTCATCAATGAGGCGAATGTTGAACGCCTTCACACTAAGCTGGTCATTCAAGGAGCGAATATCCCCGCCACGCTCAAAGCGGAGTCGGAATTGCACGGGCGGGGCGTTTTGTCCGTGCCCGATTTTATCGCCAATGCCGGCGGCGTCATTTGTGCCGCGATGGAATATCAACGCGCCAGCGAGGCCGCGGTGTTCTCCGTAATAGAGGACAAGATCCGGCGCAACACCCGACTCGTACTCGAACGTGCCGCCCGAGACGGAGTCCCTCCGAGAGACGTAGCGCTGAATCTTGCGGCGGAGCGAGTGCGAGAAGCGATGGGCTTGCGCCGCTACGCCGTGTTTTCCTCCGCACCGGGGTTCGTGTGAAGGATTCTTAGGTTTACCGGGCGCATTAATGCCAAACACAAGAAAAAGTTACGTGCACCGCGGCGGAATCGAACCGTTGTTGGGTGCCACGATCCCGGAACGTTTTGCCGAGATTGTCGAACGATTTCCCGACAAGGAGGCAGTCGTATCGGTGCCGCAACGACGTCGCCTCGACTACACGGAACTTAAGAACGAAGTAGACGCCCTCGCCAGGGGGCTGCTCGCCGCGGGATTCAAACCGGGAGATCGGATCGGAATATGGTCCACCAACAATATCGAGTGGGTGGCGATTCAATTGGCCACTGCACGAATCGGTGTGATATTGGTGAACATAAACCCGGCTTATCGAGCCAGGGAATTGGAGTACGCATTGCAGCGTGCCGATGTCCAGGGATTGTTCATGATTCCGAGCTTTCGCAGCAGTGATTACGTGCGAATCCTGTTGGAATTGGTTCCAGAATTGGAGCAGGGCGCTCTTCGCCCAGGGCAGTTGTCCGCCTTCCCCCATTTGCGGAGTGTCGTAGTATTCGATCCGTTGAATCCGAACTCCACGAGCTGTTCGGCCGCGGGCATCGGAATTTGGAAGGACATACTCGCTTCGGCGTCCTCTGTCACCGCAGACGAAATGGAACGCGTGTCGTCTACTTTGGACGCAGACGATCCGATCAACATCCAGTTCACATCCGGGACTACTGGATTTGCAAAGGCAGTTGTTCTGACCCACCACAATATATTGAACAACGCCTTGTTCGCCGCGCGAACGATGCACTTCGCGGAAGACGATCGACTAGCCGTGCCAGTGCCGTTTTATCACTGTTTCGGCATGGTGTTGGCTAATCTAATGTGCCTTTCGAGCGGGGCATGCATCGTGATCCCTTGCGAACATTTCGACGCGCACGGCGTGTTGCAAGCCGTCCAAGACGAATGTTGCACCGCGGTCCACGGCGTACCGACCATGTTCATCGAAGAGCTTGATGAACAGTCGCGCAATCGGTTTGATCTGTCGACGCTGCGTACCGGCATCATGGCGGGAGCGCCGTGTCCGGCCGAGCTCATAGAACGCGTTATGCGGGAATTGCATTGTCCTGAAATTCTCATCGGTTACGGTGAGACCGAAGCCTCGCCACTGACGCATCTCACGTCGGCCGATGACTCAATGGTCCTTAGGGTCGAGACAGTGGGAAGAAACCTGCCGCATCAGGAGGTGAAAGTAGTCGACGTCTCCTCCCGTCGAACGCTGCCGATCGGAGAAGTGGGTGAGATCTGTTTCAGGGGATATCACGTTATGTCCGGATATTACGGCGATCCAGAGGCGACCAAGGATGCAGTGGACGAAAAAGGTTGGCTGGCCTCTGGAGACCTGGGTTTCATGGATGCCGACGGATATATGCGCATCACCGGAAGGCGCAAGGACATGATCATCCGCGGGGGCGAAAATATTTATCCGCGCGAAATCGAGGAGGTCATCTTCTCCCATCCAAAAATCAAGGAGGTTGCGGTGTTTGGGGTTCCCGACGATGTTTACGGCGAACAGGTCATGGCCTGGATTCAATTGCGTCCGGGACAGAAGGCCACCGAGGAAGAGTTGCGCATCTATTGCAAACAACGGTTGGCGCACTTCAAGATTCCGAAGTACATC
>JBFGKR010000067.1:0-8032 GCA_041576575.1 Arenicellales bacterium
CCATGGAGAAATTGCCGACGGTGTCGTATTCTGGGGCGTGGAACGAGATACGAAGCTGAAGGCCGTTATGGGGTTTCAGGACAAACGGGAAGTTGCCCTCATTCGTCACGCCTATGTGATCCCTGAGATGCAGAGGCAGGGTTTGGGAACGAGACTGCTTCGTCACGTCGAGAGCTTATCCGATAAACCCGTGTTGGTTGGGACTTGGTCGGACGCGCCGTGGGCAATCAGTTTCTATGAGAAAAACGGGTATACCCTGCTGCCGTCCAAGGAGGCGAGTGAGCTGCTCGGAAGATATTGGTCCATACCGGCTAGACAAGTGGAAACATCCGTCGTTCTGAGGCGGCGGGCGCACGGTCGGTGGAAATGATTGCGTCATTCAAGAAGATGTAGGACCGAGCGACCGTTTCCAACCATTGGACCGGCAAACTAGCCAGAACAAGCAATCACGGACGGCTTACCCGGCGGGGATTGGAGCCCGTGATCGTTTGCCCTTTAGCAAGAGTCAACAGATCAGGAGGTTTAGAAGGAATGACTTTGTATCCGGTGATTGCAGGTCCCAGTCGTGCACGGGCCGAAGGTGGCGAAGACAAAAATAGGGTAGGTGGTTTGTGAACGGACACGCCGCTACCCGACCTTGAAAGTTGATATGAAAGGACAAATTTCCTTAGGTGCGCAAATTCTTATTCCACAACTCCGGGGAACGGCGCCGGTTGCGCAATCACGAAACAGATCCGACGGCATCTTTGGTAGCCGGAATCACCAATGCGAATTGTCGTGTAGGAAACTTCCCGAACGGCGGTCTCGTGTCGCGCTCGCCCCAACAATAATGTGTCTATAATTGATCTATCTGTTGAAGATATCCGGCGAGTTTACGGGCGCTACCGGTTGCTCGCTCAGGTTCAAACATGGGAGACACCAGTCGGCCGAGTTCTACGTAGGAACTTTTACCCCTTTCAGTACTTCTCAATTATCAACCCCGCTGGAGTTTCTATCTAAACCAGAAGCATAACGAGACGACCACATTGGTAAAGCTTCACTGACCAGTTGCGAATCAAACCGTTGAGACGCTCGATGACTGATCAGGAGTCCGTGAACAGTCTAACCGCCGCGAAACGAGAGCGTTTTGAGAGACTCGTGCGGCAGTCCGAAGAAGAATTAAAACACGAACCTCAACGATATCGAAACAAAGTACTGAGATTGACGCTTCTGGGCTACAGTGTCATCTTTGGCGTCATCCTCTCTATCGTGGGCGTCATCGCATTAATCCTGGTTGGATCGATGCTTACGTCGGCGTGGATTCTGTGGTTGTTCCAAACCAAAATCATATGGGTGATGATCGCTGTAGCCGCGCTGCTCTTCAAAGCAATGTGGGTGCGTGTCGCGGCACCCCAAGGGACGATCATCAACCATAAAGACGCACCCGGTTTGTTCGAAGACATCGAACGAATACGGGTCAAAGCCGACAGCCCAAAGGTTCACGAAGTATACCTCACGGATGACTTTAACGCCGGAGTCTCTCAAGTTCCCCGTTGGGGCATTACCGGCGGGAGCCGAAATTATTTAGTGCTGGGTCTGCCGCTGCTCGTCTCCTTATCGCGTGACGAAATGTGCTCGGTGTTGGCGCACGAATTCGGTCATCTGTCGCGGAACCATGCTCGTTTTAACGCATGGATCTATCGGTTGAGGATTACCTGGTGGAGAATCATGGAAGCTTTTGACGTCAACCGCGGTTGGGCGAGTCACTCACTGCGTCGTTTCTTTGATTGGTACGCTCCGTACTTCAATGCCTACAGCTTTGCGTTGGCGCGCGCCAACGAATATGAAGTGGACCGCCTGGCGTCCCAGGTCACGTCGCCGATGACCTTGATGGCGGCATTGGGAAAAACTGCGGTCTTTGGCAAGCGAATCGAGGACCAGTATTGGACGCCACTCTACGACACGGCTCGATGTCGCCCCGAGCCGCCGCGCGATGTTTACACAAATTTGGCGGACTTTGTTAAGAACACCACGCTGTCTCCGGAGATTTGCCGGCAGGAATTGTCCACCGCATTATCCGAGGTCGCCGTCTATGCAGACACACATCCCCCCTTGAAAGATCGTATCTCGGCCTTGGGGATGGAGCCTCAAACTGCGCTTGTCTCGTCAGAACAAAAGGATAGCGCCGCCGAGGCGTACTTTGGCGATCAGCTGGCGGGCGTTCTGGCGAGAATGGATCGTGCGTGGGCCGAGGCGAACGTTTCCACCTGGCAACAGGTTCACCAGGAGCACCAGGAGAGGCGTGACAGATTTGAAGAGCTAAAGCGGAAGCCGGCGCAAGCGCTCCCTGACGACGAACTGCTGGAGCTGGCGTGCTATACGGAGGAGTTGGTGTCCGCAGAGGATGCGTTGCCGATTTACAAGGATTTTCTCCAACGTCAACCCAATAATGCCGCCGGGCAATTTCACGTAGGCCGTCTGCTGCTCGCGCGAAACGATCGGGCGGGCCTTGCGCATATGGACGCTGTCATGGGTGATGCGAGCCTCACGATTCCAGCGTGCCATCTGGTGTTGGAATACATGTACGCATTAAACGATCACGAAGGCGCTAGAAAGTATCAATCCACCGCCGATTGCCACCAAGATGAGCTGGATGCCGCTCGCGAGGAACGCGAGACGCTGCGAGACGGCGATGAGTTTGAACCGCATGGATTATGCGAAGAAGATCTAACGTCTGTGCTGGCACAGCTACGTCGACGCCGTCCGGTCGAAAAAGCATGGTTATGCCGAAAGAAGACGCGATATTTCCCCGATCATCCTATCCTGACGCTCGTAATCTTGGTCGACTTTGAATTTTGTCATGCGCAGGTTTCACTGCAGTCTAAATACGCACAAGAACTGAAGATGCCTCACGATTTTCTAGTTTTAACTATTGCCCGTGAAAGTAGGAAGTCCGTCCTGGACCGTCTCCTGATTCAGGAATACCGGATTATCTGAGGTGCACCGCGACGGCAGCAATGGTTTCGGCCGATGCGCAGAATATCTCCCGTCGGCGGCGGATTCGCGCTTATCAAAAAGTGTCGTGATGCAGCCACCTGGCCCAGGCGATGAGAAATCGCTTAAAAGCCGGCGGCAGACCGTTCGTTGACACGACGTAACAAATCCGTCGCGGCCGCGTCGCGGTCAGGACAGGTGCGATTTCAGCGCCTTCAGAAGACCCGCGTAAATGGGATTACAGAACTCCGCGACCGCCGCATCCGAATCCGACTCATAGCTCGAGGTCCACACCACGAACGTCGCGTCCGAGTCCGTCACCGGATGCAGGGCGACGGTCCCGAAGTAGTTTTTTACCGCTTCTTTGGCGACCGGTCCTGGTCCGTCATCGATACTGTAGGTGAACGTGTATTGATCGGGATCGACGGAGACCAGCGTCTCGTGAAACGCGCCGTTCAGTACACGACCCGCGCCGGGTTCTGTGCCGTGTTTGGCTCCGACCTTATCAACTTTTTCGATTATCGGCTTACCCCATCCCATGTCGTGAAAATTCTCAATCGTTCTCCAGACCCGGTCGATGGGTGCATCGATGATCGTGGAGTTGTAACACTGTCCCATGCTGCGTTCTCCTCTGCTTACCTTGCCCGGTAGGTACGAACCTAGTGGAGGCGTCATTATACTGCAGCGAATCTTGCGAGCGGAAACGAACCCCGGTTCGCGGCCTTGTTGCGTTTCCTGAGCGGCGCGATCGGGACCTCGATCACGCCGCCGATTCTCTCGCTGCGTACTTTAATCCTCGATCGGCGCCGCATCGCGGACACGCTTGGCCGTCGACGGGTGCAAACGCTCCTGATAGCATCCGGATTCTTTTTTAATTTGCAGCTCAAACCGATAGGCCACGCGTATGATAAACATTCGTAAGTCCGGTACCCCGGACATCGTCGTTGTCGGAGGGGGTGCGGGTGGTTTGGCACTGGCTACCCGTTTGGGGGACAAATTGGGTCGGCGCAAAAAGGCAAACGTCACGCTCATTGATGCGCAGCGGACTCACATCTGGAAACCCCTGCTTCACGAAGTCGCCGCGGGGACTTTGGATTCGCATCAGGACGAACTGGAATACCTGGCGCAAGCGCACTGGCATCATTTTCGCTTTCGGCTCGGTTACGTGGACGGGGTTGACCGGTCTCAGAAGCGCGTCTCTGTGGCGCCGACGCGCAACGTTGAAGGCCGGGAAATCATTCCGAGGCGCTGGTTTGATTACGACGTCCTCGTGATGGCGGTTGGGAGCGTGTGCAACGATTTCAATATACCCGGTGTTTCGCAGCACTGCTTATTTCTCGACACCACCGAGCAGGCCGAATTGTTCCAGCGCCGCTTGATGGAGTCCATTATCTACGCACATTCCCGAGGAGGCCCGGATAACGCGGCCCAATTACACGTGGCCATCGTGGGAGGCGGCGCCACCGGGGTGGAGCTGGCCGCCCAATTGCACAACGTGGCGGGACAGCTCGCGGCGTACGGATTGGACCGGGTCGATCCCAAACGCGACGTAAAAATCACCGTCATCGAGGGCACGGAACGGATCTTGCCGGCGCTGCCGAAAAGATTATCCGAGGCGACAGAGCTGGAGTTGAACAACCTGGGGGTACAGGTAAAAAGCAACAAGAAGGTGGTAAAGGTGGACGCAGGGGGAATCCAGGCCGCCGACGGAGAGTATATCCCCTGCGGCATCAAGGTTTGGGCGGCGGGAATCAAGGCCCCGGCTTTCTTGTCGAAGATCGAAGGCTTGGAAGTGAACCGTCTCAACCAGATCGTAGTGGACGGGTCGTTACGGAGTACGCGAGACGCCAGCATCTTCGCACTGGGCGATTGCGCGGCCTGTCCATGGTCCGGGCACGAAGGCCCGGTTCCTCCGCGGGCACAGGCTGCGCATCAACAGGCCAAGCTGCTTGCCAAATCCATACCGCGACTTCTGCGTGAAAAACCGTTGCCCCAGTTTCGTTACCGGGACTATGGGTCGTTGGTGTCGCTGGGAGAATACAGCACCGTGGGCAATCTGATGGGCAAGATCACGGGAAGCATATTCGTGGAAGGAATGATCGCTAGGTTGGTGTATCTGTCGCTGTACAAATTACACCAGATCGCGTTGTTCGGCGTTACACGCGTGTTCTTCTTGACTATGTCAAACCTGTTTCGGCGCGCGGTGCATCCCGCGATCAAGTTACATTGAAGGTATCGATTCAGCACGCCGCCGGAGCGATCGCGCGGGTCAAAAGGATTTGCCTCGACGCTGCGACCGGCGGGATTGCAATGCGCGGAAGAAATATTCGTATCGGCTGCCGGGTCTTTCCACGAAGGAGACTCCGAATTCCTCGGATTGCAGGATGACGCCGCGCGAAACAAAGACCGTCGCGGTAGTCACAAGCACTTTTCAAGGTAAGGTAGTCAAGAATATACTGCGGACTCGTTCAGCGGCGGAAACGATGCGGCGAGAGCAGACCCGACCTTGGGTCCGATTCCGGCCGCTTAGCTGCTTTGTCTTTGACCACGTACAACACGGTTTGACTGGAAGTTTCCATTGACGACGTCGGAAAACGCGTCCCGAGCGCAGCGCGCCACACCCGTCAACAAAACTTTGGACGGGATCTTGTCCGAGTGGCACGACCGCGCCCTGCAACTCGAAACAGAGATCAACAAGGTCATCGTCGGCCAGGAGCGGGCGATACGCTTGCTAACGATCGCGGTGTTTTCCCGCGGGCATGTCCTGCTCGAAGGAGACGTGGGAGTAGGAAAGACCACACTTTTGCGCGCCGTCGCGCGAGCCATCGGCGGGGCCTATGAACGAGTGGAGGGAACGATCGACCTCATGCCCAGTGATCTCCTCTACCACACGTTCGTAGACGAAGACGGGCGCCCGCGGGTGGAACCAGGCCCGCTGTTGAAAAACGAGGCGTCTCTGTCCACATTCTTCTTCAACGAGGTCAACCGCGCCCGACCTCAGGTGCACTCCCTGTTGCTACGCGCCATGGCCGAACGCAGTCTTTCCGCGTTCGACCGCGAATATTGCTTCCCGCACCTTCAAGTGTTTGCAGACCGTAACCGGATCGAGAAAGAAGAAACGTTTGAGCTGCCGTCCGCGGCGCGCGATCGGTTTTTAATGGAAATACTGATCGAGTCGCCGTCGGACCGAAACACACAAGACGCACTGATCTTCGACACGCGTTTTCACGACGTCGACAAACTCGTGGAGCTGTGTTCAGCCGCAGTCCTGCCCTTCGCCGAACTGAATGAAGTCAGCACCGTAATAACCGAGTCCGTCGCCGCCACTAAAACGCTACGCAACTACGCCTTGGATCTGTACCTGGCGACGCGCGAACCTGCTCGGTTCGGCGTAAAATTGACCGGAGAAGACGTCCAGGACGTGATTCAGGCCGGTGCCAGTCCGCGAGCAATGAGCACCATGCTGCGCGCGGCGCGCGTTCATGCGTGGCTACAGGGGAGGACGTGTTTGATGCCGGAGGACATACAGGCCGTCTTTTTCGAGGCCATTGCGCACCGCGTGTTCCTGAAGCCGATCTTCGAGCTGCGGCGGAGCGAAGTCATCACTGATTTGATCGAACAGATCCTGGCACGCGTCGCCGCACCCTGACCCGCGCGCCCCTGAATGGAGGAGTTTCACTACAAGGTGCCATGGCGATCGCGCAGTGCGCACGCCGGTTTTCATGCAAGCGTTCACACGGGCGGCGGCTACGATTTTCGCGGCCACGCGCCGCTGATGCAAGGACGAGATCCGCGGCGCATTGACCTGCGTGCCAGCGCGCGAGACCCAACGGTGCAGCTGCAGGTTCGCATCTATCGACAAAAAACCGCCGTACCGGTATACGCCCTGGCGGATCTTTCGGCTTCCATGCAATTTGGCGACAAGCGCACCATGCTCGTCGGATTCGTCGCCGCTTTGGCTTATTCGGCGCACAGAACCGGCGACGCGTTTTCCTTTATTGGATGCGACGCCGCGTTTCGACCGGACATACACCAACCACCGACTCGCGTCCGAGCGGCGGGGCAACGCATGAGTGAGAAACTGCGACACCTGAAGAATTGGGGCAATAGCTCCGCAGGTTTAGCAGAAGCGATACGTTACATCGATCAAGGTCGGAGCCTCGTATTCCTTGTGTCCGACTTCTATTTCTCCAGCACGCTGCTAGCGTCGATTTTTGACACCCTGGCTACGCATACGGTAGTACCGATCGTCATACGGGACAGTGCAGAAACTCGCGCGTGGCCGTTCTTCGGCATGGTGCGTCTACGCGATAGTGAAACGGCGCAATGGCGACCGGTGTTGATCCGACCGTCGTTGACAAGACGGCTTGCCCAGGAAGCCGAAAAGCGTGATCGAGCGTTACGTTCGTTGTGCGTGGCCCACGCCATGCCTCCGCTGTTTGTAGTGGACCGATTCCGCGCCGACGACGTTACCGATTATTTTTTGAAAGTCGTATGAGAGTCCGTAGTTTACAGTGCGCGATGGCGTCTGTTGTGCTTTTCTGTGGTAGCGCGAGTGCCGCCGTGCGCAGCGTCGACGTAGCAGCTCCGCGGGACTTCGGCTACGTCATCGGCGACTCAATACCATTGGATATCCGAATCACGCTGGAGCTGCCGTATAAGATCGACGTGGAGGCCCTTCCGCGAGAAGGGCGTGTGAATCGCTGGTTGTGGTTGCAAAACCCCCGGTTTACGTCGCACGTGCAGGGGGACGTCACAATTTACCGCCTTCGTTTCATCTATCAAATCTTGTCTGCACCGGAAACCATACAGCGAATTACCACACCGCAACATATCTTGTTTTATGTCGGCGACAATCAACGCCGGCCGATTGTTTTGGAAGCCTGGGCGTTTACCGCAGGTCCATTGGTCACGCGTAGCGCCGACGGAATAAAGTATACCGATATCAAGCCGGAACTGCCGCCCCCCTCCGTTTCACTGTGGGGCTATTGGGTCGGAATTGTGCTAAGTCTGGTGGGTCTGGTCGGAGCCGTACTGATCCTGGTTTATCTCCGTTGGG
>JBFGKR010000068.1:0-8021 GCA_041576575.1 Arenicellales bacterium
ATGTGCGCAGGAGTGATCTCCAGCAGCTCGTCGTCGGCAATGAATTCCAGTCCCTGCTCGAGGCTCAGCCGAATCGGAGGACTCAATAATACATTGTCGTCCTTTGCGGCGGCCCGCACGTTGGTGAGCTGCTTGGCCTTGAGGGGATTCACCGTCAAATCGTTGTCCCGGCTATGAATGCCAACGACCTGACCCTCATAAACCCGATCTCCCGGAGCGACGAATAAACGTCCCCGCTCCTGGAGATTAAAGAGCGCATACGCCAGTACCGCGCCCGTCGAATTCGAGATCAAGACACCGTTCCTTCGCTCCGCAAAGCCGCCGGGTGCCACCGGTCCGTACCTTTCGAAGACGTGATGCAGCAGACCGCTGCCGGAGGTCATAGCCTGAAAATCCGACTGAAACCCGATCAGCCCCCGTGCCGGGATATGGTAATCCAGCCGCACGCGTCCACGACCGTCCGACTGCATGTTCTGAAGCTCCCCCCGCCGCTCCCCCACCGCCTCCATGACCGCGCCCTGGTGGCGCTCTTCCACATCCACCGTCAGCTGCTCGTAAGGCTCTTCCGGTACTCCGTCGCGCTCGCGATAAATGGCCTGGGGACGGGAAACGGCAAGCTCGTATCCTTCGCGTCGCATATTTTCCAGCAGGATGGCAAGGTGCAGCTCACCGCGGCCGGATACGACGAACCGTTCCGGGTCGTCGGTTTCGCGCACGCGTAAGGCGACATTATGGATCACCTCCCGCCGCAACCTGTCGGAGATCTGCCGCGCGGTCAAGTAGCAGCCGTCGAGGCCGGCGAAGGGAGAAGTGTTGACCTCAAAGCCCATACTGATCGTCGGCTCGTCGATGCTGAGTACGGTAATCGCCTGAGGTCGACACGGATCGCACACAGTATCGGAAATGGCGACATCCTCGATGCCCGTTATCGCAACGATATCCCCGGCCTCTGCCTGGTCCGCTTCCTCACGCCCCAATCCCATAAAACGAAAGATTTGCATCACGCGCCCGCGTCGCTGGCGCCCTTCGCGGTCCAGGACCGTCACCGGGGCGTTTCGTCGAATACTGCCTCGTTTGATGCGGCCGATGCCTACGGCACCGACATAGCTCGAATAATCGAGAGAAGAGATCTGCATCTGAAACGGTCCGTCGATTTCGATATCTGGCGGCGGGGTATGGGCGACAATAGTGTCGAACAACGGACTTAAATCGATTCCCGCGCAAGCGACGTCTAAGGTGGCCGTTCCCTGCGTTGCAGATGTGTACACGACGGGAAAATCCAACTGCGCATCGCTCGCGCCCAAACGGTCGAAGAGCTCGAACGTCTGGTCCAAGACCCAGTGCGGACGCGCGCCAAAGCGGTCGATTTTATTGATCACCACTATCGGTCTGAGCCCGTGATCAAACGCCTTCCGCGTAACAAATCGCGTCTGCGGCATCGGTCCCTCCACCGCATCCACCAAAAGCAGGACCGAATCCACCATGGACAGCACCCGCTCGACTTCGCCTCCGAAGTCCGCGTGACCGGGCGTATCGACGATATTGATCCGGTATCCATCCCAGGATATCGCGGTGTTCTTGGAAAAAATCGTAATACCGCGCTCCCTCTCCAGATCGTTGGAGTCCAAGATCCGCTCGACAGATGCGCCGCGTTGCTGCAGGGTTCCGGACTGCTGCAACAATTTGTCCACCAACGTCGTCTTGCCGTGATCGACGTGCGCGATGATGGCGATATTTCGAATACAGTCGGCCGATGTATCAGACAAATGCGTTGTTAGTGCGCGCCTGCGCGCGTTAGCGGCACGACGACCGGAACACCGGCTCGTTGTCGCGTACGATGGTGGTGGTGTCTCTCCAGGTCAATGAACGCGGTGCTTTCCCCGTCGTTTGAGCTTTTTCATCACCATGGTGTCGAAGGACATCCGCTGTTCGGGACTCAAGACCTTGCGCACCGCGCCAAGGTGCTCATAGCGTTCGCGCAGGAGCTGCTTTTTCATCTCCAGTAGTTCGTCCAGCTTATTCTGAATCGATGCGGAATCCGGTTCGTCGGCCGTCGCAAGCACCGCCAGATCCGCTTTCGCGGCATGGATCTTGGCCCGCAACGGAACAACGAATTTCACGTGGGTTACGCGGAGGCCGTCGATTTGCGCGCGCTGTTCCTCAGTCAGGGTCCGGCGCCAGTGTGACGACCGGGTATCTTCTTTGTCGTGGTGCTCGTGTCTTTCGGTTACAGGTGCGCTCTCTTCAGAGCCGTGATGTCGCATATGGTGCTCGTGGTGCCGATGCTCGCCGCCGCTGTGGTGCCGCATTTCGTCCATACCACGCCGGTGATGCACGCTGTGTCTATCCGGTTCCGCGTCTGCAGTCACGCTCGCGGTGAGTGCCGCGACAACCCACATTAAGCCAAAAAATCTTGTAAGATACTGTCTCACTTCAATCTTCTCCTAAGTGCTGTCCACCGTGTTTCACAAATCATCGAGTTCGTCGCTTGGGCCTTGATTTCACACCGACGGCACAGCGCTGCATTTCATTGCCGTCGGCAAACCGCAGGTAATCGCAATTCACTCGGTCATTCCTGGAAATCGGGTGTGGAAAAATCGTTTGAGCGCCCCGAGTCTTTGGAAAAAATTCGAAAGCACGAAACGAATACAGTACGCTTGCGGCGGCGAAACACGCAGTGCGTTTCCGCGCTTCGCTGAAGACACTCGCCGGAACCTGGATCGCGGGAGTTGGCGGCCTGTTTACCGCAACGTTCTCGATGCATTCCCGATGCGGCACGCCGGACCGAGATGGAAGCCCTGCCCGACCTGGTTAGGTCCCGAACGCCGAGACCTGCCCGTCCGTCAAGCCGTCGCTGGAGTCGGTCTATGCAGTCCAAAGCGCCGCCCACGGCAAAACGTATTTGCCGTTTCTCGGCGGCAGCCGGACCGCTGAAGCTGGCCTCGGCGCTTATACCGGATCCTCAACGACGCCGTCGCTTTTGGCCACCCCGCCCTCGGCCTCGTGTATCCTCGTATCTGACTTTCAGTGTTTTGCCACCGAACGTCTTACCGTCGAGCCCGGCGATCGCCGCCCTCGCTTCGTGTCCTTCCATTTCTATGAATCCAAAGCCGCGGCATCGTCCGGTGAACACATCCGAGGCAATCTGTATCGACCGCACGGTCCCGAACTCGGAAAATAGTGCTCGAACCGCTTCCTCAGAAGTATCGTTCGGTAAACCACCTACAAACATTCTCTTCAAAACTCTTCCTCGCCATTCGATATGTTTAAGTACGAGACGGAACCGCTTAGCCGGAAGCTCCGCTGCTACCGGCGGAGCACGAAATTCAGTTGGCGAACGTTTACGCGTTCAGCTTTCGACTTTCACCTGTGCAGCCTGCAATCCCTTCGGACCTTTTTCCACTTCGAAGCTCACGGTTTGGCCCTCGGTCAACGACCGGTATCCTCCGCCTACAATTGCAGAATAATGGACGAACACGTCTTGCTTACCATCTGAAGGGGAAATAAACCCGTACCCCTTGGTTTCGTTGAACCATTTTACGGTGCCTGTAGCCATTCAATATTACCTCTGTCTTTATATAAGAAAAACATACTCGTCCTATTGCGAATCATACGGGGCCATGAAGGAATAGAACTAGGTGGGAATCTACGCGATGACCTGAATAACATGCAATGAGAACTAACTGTTTTAAATACCGCGCGGATGATGTATCAAGGGGGCCGCGACATTAGGGATGATAACATAATCCGTGACGGTGTATTGCACCACGGGTTCAAAAAAACGCCGATGGGCTCGGTCAGCAGATCGCCGCGCTGCGGGGACTCCGACGGCGGCAGCGCGCCGGGTTGAGTGACACGAATTCACAAAAACGTCGCTCGCTCCCGTGGAGAAACCGGCGCTACTACCACTCGCCGGTGTTTTCCATCGACGACCAAGGTTCCCGTGTCGGAAGCGGTTCGCCCTTTTGCAGCAGCTCTACGGAGATATTATCCGGCGAACGCACAAAAGCCATGTATCCGTCGCGTGGTGGTCGATTGATGGTGACGCCGTTGTCGCGCAACCGTTGGCAGGTCTCATAAATGTTGTCTACGCGAAACGCCAAATGCCCAAAATTGCGCCCTCCGACATACTCCTCCGGGTCCCAGTTATAGGTCAATTCGAGCATTGGCGCCCTGTGTTCTTTGGCGCGCTCGACGTCGTCCGGGGCGGCCAGAAAAATCAGCGTGTACCGCCCTTGGGGAGATTCCCTACGGCTGATTTCGACCAAACCCAATTTGTTGCAATAAAAATCCAATGAATCATCGATATCCGTCACCCGGACCATAGTATGTAGATACTCCAAGGCATTCTCCTGTGTCTCAAGATTGGCGATGCTATGCAGTGTTAATGTCAATGTACCGAGTTTCCGACGCCTTGTCATCCGCTGTCGCGAGCTCTGTTCGGAACAGCGGGGAACATCGCCCTAAGATGAACCCAGGGGCCGATTTTGCCTGTGACTATCGAAACCGACCGCCCACAAATGTTACCCTGTCGCACAGAAGTCAATAGCGAACCCTGGAGCCATACGAACCGTGGAACCTACAATCAATGAAACCGACCTCACGATGGATTCCACCGACCTTTATCGTGAAGAGGTGTTTACCGATCGCAAGATGGGTACCGTACGCCGGCTCACACCTGTAAATGCCGACGGCTCCTCTGACGGCGGACGTTCGGAAATCTACGTGGGCCAGGCCCAACTTCTCACTCCGGTTGGAACGGTGCCGGTCAGCTTCGAGATCGAAGCGCAGTCATTGCAGGAGGCGGTGGCTAAATTTCCAGATGCGGCGAAAAAGGCGGTCGATCAAACCGTAGAAGAACTGAAGGAACTGCGCCGCCAGGCAAGCTCGTCGATTTTGGTCCCCGACGTAAAACCGGGCGGAGGCGGAGGTGGCGGTTTTGGAGGGGGCGGGACGATTCAGATGCCCTGATGGAAATATTCAATGGCATTATCGTCTATACAGGCCCGCGGGACGCCCGCCGGACGTCAAAAGCCATGACCGCGGATCAGCGTCGCCGCCGATAGCGCCACCGTCGTCGCTGCTGTTCTACCGACGCCGAATCTGCCCGAGACTGTAAAACCCAAAGGTGCATCGATTTGGCTGCGACGATGCGAATTGTTCCGCGCCCCGGAACAAAATTGTCGACGTCGTTGTTTGCGTCCCGACGGCGTGTAACAGGGGTTTGATCGGACGGGTGCCGACTTCAAACATGAAACAACACCCTCGACCCCGCCGTTCGGCGAAGGCAACGATGCATGCTGGAAGTCGAGCGCCCGACCTCGCCTTTCCGGGCCGACGGCGTTTACGAAAGAAGAAACTTAAGCCATACTGATTGCCAGATACCACACATGATCGTCCGGCGCAGCAGTGTATGCGCCAATTCAGACTCCGGAATCAGAAAAGAAATTCGCGCCCGCCCGTAACAAAATCGATGACACACCTGCTGCCGGACTCCAACTGGCACTGCGCCGACAAATAGGAAAATGAAACACATATCGCCGTCCGTGGGCACCCGAACCGTCCTCACTACTGGCTTTATGTTGATTCCTATGCTGCTGATGGTGGCGGTCGGGACCACGTATTTCAAAGAGGTTTCCACCGCCGTGTCCGATGCGGAGAACGAAGTCCATTACGAACTCATGCCGGTCATTGAACTTCAAACCCTCCTGCTGAAGGCGGTAATGCCTCCCAACGATTATCTACTCCATGGAAATTCGGAAGAACGACAGGTTTTTATGCGCATCAAAGAACAAATCGATGAGAAATTTAGCGCCATTGATGAGCAGAAATTCAACACCGAAGAGGAACGACGTGCGCTGAAGCAGGCGCGCACGCATTGGACAGCGGCGCGGGTGGCAGGACAGAAAATCGTCGATACGCCGTACCCTCCGGAAGATTCGCGCGCCGCCGCAAACGAGATGGAAAACTTCGATCAAATGATCGACCAGGCGAATGTGCACCTCGACTTCTTATCTAAAAAAGTCATCGACGAGTTCAGCCAACACGTCCAGCATGTAGAGGCTACCAAGATCAAAGCCCGCATGAGCGTGTTGATCGCATTCGTGGGCGCCATTTTGGTTGCCGTAATCGGCGGACTCGTGCTTGCTCGAACAATACTCAATCCGATACGCACGCTCGACGAAGGGGTCTCGAGACTCCGTGAGGGTCAATTGAGCCATCGCTTCTCTCTTCCCAGCGACGACGAGCTCGGCCGCCTCGGAGAGACCCTAAATGAAATGGCGACAAAGATCGAACGGCTGGCAACTCGCGATGACTTGACCGGGCTGTACGTAAGGCGCGAATTCAACCGGTTCCTGAACGAGGAGATCAGTCGCTCCGCACGCAGCGGGCGGCCGTTCGCAATGCTTTTCATCGACGTCGATCAATTCAAAGATATCAATGACCATTACGGTCATCCCATCGGAGACAGAGTCCTGAGTACCCTAGCCTTGGTACTGAACCACGACATGCGCGCGATAGACCGCGTGGCCCGTATTGGCGGTGAGGAGTTCGCAGTGATCATGCCGGATACACGCGAAGACGCGGCAACCGACACCGCGGAGCGCATTCGAAGAATGGCAGAGTCTAAGACCGTGCACACCAACGACGGGCAAAGCGTGTCCATCACGATAAGCGTGGGCATCGCAATGTATCCCGACGACGGCAGAACTGCAGATTCGCTCATCGATGCCGCGGACCATGCGTTGTACCAGGCGAAGGCCGCAGGAAGAAATTGCGTCCGCAGAGCGCAAAGATCACTGGGAAACACCGTCGGCCATACCGCTTGAATCCGATTGCGAATCGGCGCGCATTTCGTCAAATCGGCGAAACCGCAGCCTGTTCTGTCCGCACATCCCGTTTTCACGCATTTACAACGGTATGATATCGCCGCATTATTCGGATAGCTTTACGAGGTCTTCGGGCTGAATCCATGGCTTCAGCGCACAACGCTGCAGGGTCACAAGTGAAAAACTCCGTTGAGAGCAAGTCGTCATCCAACCAATGAAGACGGCTCCGACCTGGGTGTTTGCCGTAGTTTTCAGTTAACCACGTGATGCCTCACGGCGACTCCCGTTCCAACGCATTGGCGCAGTCCACACAAAGCTCGATAGCCGGGTCCAATTCGAGCCGTCCATAGGCGATAGTTTCACCACAATTCACACAGGACCCGTATTCGCCCTCGTCCATCCGACGCAGCGCCGCATCGATGCTTTGTAATGCGGCGTGCCGGCGCCTTCTCGCTTCCGCAGACATCGCTTGGTCCTGAAGCGCGCCCATGCGCGACAATCGACCGATACGGGATTGATCGAGTTCAACCGCGGTGGTGGTCTCTGATTCGTCAAGTTTCAGCAATTCCTGCCGCTGTTTCAGCAGGCGCTTCTCGAATTGCAACAAAACCGCCTTTTTCAACATCTGCAATTATCTCGAGTGGGGCAGCAATGATTGAAAAGTGATCTCGTCGATTCAACCGTCCTACGTGCTTGTAGATTTCTGACCGATCCTGCGCGGCCTCGACAGTATCGCATTTCGACGCCGACGATACATCGTTTTCGCTCGCCCCCCAACTGACGGAGTGTCGCCAATGCCTAATTCTTGATATTCTCAGATCAAGTTCGGCTGACGCTGAAGAGGCGTGGGAGCAGAAATGATGGACTTCAAAGAGCGTGCTCATATATCCGCGCGGGCGATCTGCGAAATTTTAAAGGTTAACGTGGACGACGATACGCGGCAGCGAGTTGCCGAGATCGTCGAAGGCAGCATGTTGGATGCGGTGCTCGAGAATGGAGAACGATACACGCAGTTGATCATGCGTCATTGCGCCGCAGATCGCGACCTTGCGCATAAGATCACCGAGGATATACGCCGCACACAAAGCGCCCTGGTGACTAATCTGAGCAGTATGCGTTAGTCGCAGCCCTGGAACACGAGACTGCGAGAACTATCCGGCACGGACCAGGGTCTTCTAGGGACGGGACAAA
>JBFGKR010000069.1:0-7988 GCA_041576575.1 Arenicellales bacterium
CCGCCTACGCCGGCGCGGCGCTCACCATGATTCCGTGCGACGTAGCCAACGACGAAATCAGGACTCGGCGGTTATCGAGCGAGATCCTGGAAAACCTGCAGGAAGTCTTCAACGTCATGGTCGCGTTTTTCAATCAAGGCGACGTCCCCCACATACGGTTCGCAGACATGCTCACCACGCCCGCGGAATTTCCTGCCGATTTCGACAATTTGGACCACGGAGGCGCGCGGCGCGTCGATCTAGGGGTCACGATAGAGGGATACGGTGCCGGAGCGATGTGCCTCTGCACCCATTAGGGAATCGGAAATCGACGCGTAGATCTGCGTACCGCTTCGCTGTCCGTGTCTCGACGGCAAGCTCGAAAAGATACCGCTCAGGCACTCTCGCCACCGTTACGCAAAGACGCTTCTTGCGGCGCCCCGCAATACGGGCAATAGGAGAATGCGGCTTCGACGCGTCTATCGCAATGCGGACAATGATTTGGACATTTCATCGTAGTGGCGAGCTTGTAAGACACGATGGCGGTGATCATGGCAAACAGCGCTATGCCCATTATCATCAGCAGGGCGGCCAGTAATTGGCCGAAAATCGTTTGCGGCACGATATCTCCGTAACCGACGGTGGTCATTGTCACCAGACTCCACCACATGCCCTCGAAGGCGTTGCTCACCGTTTGCGGTTCCAGAAAATAAACGATGTTCCCCGCCATCAGCACCACGAGCCCGATTGCTGCTACAGCGACGACAAGGATCTCGACGACATCGCGCAATGAGGCGAAAAACAGCCACAGCGTGCCCAGATAGCGCGCGAGTTTCAACAGCCGCAGGATACGGAGGAGCCGCACGGCCAACGCCGGATCACCGGTGAACAGCAGCGGCAGTACGGTGAAGAGATCAACCAGGCCGAAGAACCCGAACGCATATTCTTTGCGTCGCTGCGCGGCATAGAGCCGGAGCAGGTATTCGACGGCGAAGACCATGGTAATCCCCACTTCCATAAGCCAGATAGTCCGACCCCACTTCAGGCGTACGCCGGGTATGGTCGTCAACATAGACACGAACACTCCGACGACCACGAGGGAGATTATGCACAGATTGACGTTTCGCCCGGTGGGATTCTTCAGGTCGAAGAGCCATCGATTTAGTTTCGTGCGCACGTGCTCGCAACGGTGCCGTGCCTGCGCCGGCGCCGCGGTTGCGTTGTCACTGATGGTGTCGCTCATAGAGAGGCGAAAAATCGGCGTAAAACCGAGCAGACGGATCTGTACCCCCGACTTCGGAACGGGTTCCCATAATCTATTATCGGCCGTCGGCTGTGCAGCTTTAACCCGCTTTTTCGAGATCGCGGCGACCGCCGTTAACGGTCCGAATAATACCCTCTCTTTTTAATGGCGCGCGGTTCGGACCTCAGTTCGAACGCGGAGGCGAGGGCAACGAGGTGGGCGTGGGATTTGGCGTGCATCTTCTCCATAATGCGGGCCCGGTGCTGATCTACGGTTCGGTGGCTGATCCCCAAACGCCGCGCGATTTGCTTGTTGGTCAGATCCGCCGAACCCGACACCAACAGCCCCATCACCTCCCGCTCCCGCGGCGTCAATTCGTCGTAGCGCGTCCGTGCGTCTTCTGTCTCGGCGCGGCGCGACCGCGTCCGGCGGTCTGCAGCGAGCGCCTGCTCAATGCTCTTCAAGAGCACCCGGTGGCGTACCGGTTTCTCCAAAAAATCCACCGCCCCGTGCTTCATCGCGCGCACCGACATGGGCACGTCGCCGTGCCCGGTTATGAAAATGATGGGTATCGCACACCCCTGCTGTGCCAAGGCCTGCTGCAGCTCCATCCCGGTCATCCCCGGCATCTGGATGTCCAGCACCAAACAGCCGGGACGATCGCAATCGCACGACTGCAAAAACGCCTCCGCGGTGGCAAACGCTTCCACGTTCAAACCGCGTTTTTGCAGCGACAGCGTCAACGAGCGCCGCACCGCGGCGTCGTCGTCGATGAGAAATACCGTTTCAGATTCCATTTGACGACTCCAACCTAGGCAACACAAAACGAAAACACGCTCCGCCGCGCGCGCCTTCGTCCTCCCACAAACTGCCCCCGTGGGCCTCAACGATCGAACGGCTGATCGCTAGCCCCATGCCCATTCCATTTTCCTTGTCCGTCGCAAACGGCTCAAACAGCCGTGTCCGAATTTGGCGGCCTACCCCGGGACCCGTGTCCCGCACCGTCACCTCCACGGCGCGTCCGTCCAACTGCCGCGTGACAATCTGCACCTCCCGCAGGCCCCCGTTCCCGTTTTCCAGGGCCTCGATGCCGTTGCGCACTAAGTTGACGAGCACCTGCTGGATCTGCGTGCGGTCCAGCAAGACCTTCCCCACTCCACGCCCGGCATGCAGTTTCAATTTCACTTTCCGGTCCTCCCCCTCCGCCTTGAGGTAACGCAGCGTCTCCTTCACCAGCCCGTTCACATCCACCATCGCCTTGCGCGTCGTCTGACGCTTAACGAACTGCCGCATTCCGCGAATAATCTCCCCTGCGCGCTGCGCCTGCTCGTACGCCTCGTCCAATACCTGCCGCAACTCCAAGTTGCCCTCGCTCCCGAGCATTGACAAGCCGGCGTCGCAATAATGCGCAATCGCCGCCAACGGCTGGTTCAACTCGTGCGCCAATCCGGTCGCCATTTCGCCCATCGCGTTCAAACGCGATACCCGCGCCAGTTCCGCCTGCTGCTCCCGCACCCGCGCCTCGCTCGCGCGCAACGCCTCTTCCGCCCTCTGCTGCCGCGTAATGTCCGCCCCCATCCCGCGATACCCCAGAAACGCTCCCGCGTCGTCGAATAGCGGCTTGCCGCTGACCTTGAAATAGCGCACGCCCACCGGCAGCTCGGCGCGGTAGACAAAGTCCCGAAAAGGACGGTGCGCCGCCAAATCCGCCCCGTGGCGCGCCCACGACTCCGTGTCCTGCGCCGCAGCACCGCTGCACGTTTTCCGTGTCCTGCCCAAGAAATACGACGGCGAAATTCCCGTCACGGTCTCGATACGTTCCGACAAATAATTAAAACGGTGCTCCGCGTCCGTCTCCCAGATCCAGTCCGAAGACGCGTTCGCCACATCCCGAAACCGCTGCTCGCTCGCGCGCAGGGAGGCCTCCGCATGTTTGCGCGCGGTCATATCGATGACGCCGGCGATTGCGCCCTCGTACGCTCCGTCCTCGTCCACGATCGGCGCCGTGACCAGCGCGGCGTATACCCGTGTTCCGTCCTTGCACACAAATTCGAAATCGTGTTCTTCGCTGATGCCCTGTTGCCGCCGTCGCAAGTTTTCTTTTGCCTGTTCGACGCCCCGTTCGTCCATGAACGAAAATAAATGCGTGCCCAGCATCTCCTTGACGCTGTAGCCGAGCATGCGCGACATCGACGGATTGACGTACGTGGTCACACCGTCTTTGTCGATCACCCAAATACCTTCCTGCGCCAGCTCTAGAAATTCACGGTGCTTGGCCTCGCTCTCTTTGAGATCGCGCAAAGCGAGCATCGTTTTCAATGCCTCGGCTAGGCGGTAGCCGATGGTTTCAAATAGCCGGGCCTCCTCGTCCGAGAAGGTGCGAGGCGCGGAACAATGGTGGATACCGAACAACCAGGGCATATCGCCGCGCGGGTGGATCACCATGTCCATCTGCGCCTGCACCGACCAACGCTTGGCGGCGGTTGGCACTTCTAACGAGCTGGAGTCGTAGCGGACGGCGCCCGCCGACGTCAATGCGCGTCGGAATGCGTCCGCCGTGTCCGCGGTCATCGACACATCCACGCCCTTGGACCTGGCGCCGGGCCAGTCCGGCGTGGTTCGTTCTCTCTCCACGCGAAAATTTTCAACATCGGGGTTGCAGGGATAGACCAGCCAGGCACGATCGCACTCGAAGCAGTCGAGGGTCAAATCCAGCACTTGGTCCAGCATGTCATTGAGGTCGCTACTGGTCAGTCCGATGCGGATGATGCGCTCTGAGACGTCGACGTGTCGCAGGTGGGTTTGCGCCTCGTGCTCGGCCCGTTTTCGGTCGCTGACGTCCACGATCGTGCTCTGGATCGCGGCTTCACCCTCCCATTCCACCACCCGCACCAAATTCTGCAAGGTCACGGCGGACCCGTCTTTGCGCAGCGCTTGGTACTCGTACTGCTCGGGCGCCGGATTACCCTTCATGCGGGCCTCGGTGTAGCGCCGCAGGCGCTCGCGCTCGCGCGGGGTTACACAGGGATCCATGGTTTCGAAGGCGAGGATCTCTTCCGGAGAATCGTAGCCGAGCATGTCGGCGAAACTCCGGTTCACGAACAGGGGTTTGCGCCAGCGGTCGATGAGGACGCCTTCGATCGACCCCTCGATGAGGTTGCGGAAGCGCTCCTCGCTCTTACGCAATGCCAGCTCGGCCTCCTTGCGCCGCGTGATGTCTTCGTACACGACGAGGAAGTAGTCGATCGACCCGTCCTCCTTTCGTCGGCAGCGGGCCGACAGGTGCACGTAGACCGTCCCTCCGTCTTTGCGCACGAATCGCTTCTCCACGTAATACTCGTCGATCTCTCCGGATACTGCCCGCTCAAAGCAATCGAGGTTTTTCGACAGGTCATCCGGATAGGTGATCTCACTCCACGTGGTCCGCAGCAGTTCGTTTCGCGAGTAGCCCAGGATCTCGCACAGCCTGTCGTTGACCTCGGCGAATTTCTTTTCAGACGTTGTAATCGCAACTCCGATGGACTGGAATTTAAAGTATTCGCGGAACCGCCTCTCGCTCTCCCTCAAGGCCCGCTCCACGCGCTTGCGCACTCGAATCTGCATAATGAGATAACTCACGAAGCCCGCGAGCACGACGATTACGGCCAAGGCGGCGGCTATCAGTCCCGCGTATCTGTCTACAACGCCGAGGGGCGTACCGAGCACGGTACTGCCTTCCGGCAGCGAAACCGGTGCGATGCCAAAGCGCTTCAAAGATTCGTAGTCGAACACCGGTTTGTTGGGACTTTTACGCATGACCGGAATGGTCGAAACCGGTGTGCCCGCAAGCACGCGTTCGACGATTAGTGCCGCTTGCCGCCCCTGTTCGTGGTGGCTCACCACCACGCCGCCCACAGCCCCGGCGACGACCTCACTCTCCCTCAGGGCGTAGACCGGTACGGACGAGTTTTTCGCCATAAAGCGAACCACTTCGTGGTAGTGGAGCACGCGCCCCCGCCGGTCCCGGAACGACGTGAATCGCAACACCGCGGTGTCGGGCGGCAATTGTTGCAGACGCCGCCCCAGCTCCGCCCAGCTCATCTCGCCCAGGGAGAGCACCTGAAACTCGATGTCGGGAAAACGCTTCTCTAAAGATGGAACAATGGCCCGATCGGCCATGCCGCTGGGCGTGCTGTCCACCGGGATGACCACGCGCTTCAGCTGACGATGTAAGCTGCGCATCAACTGAATCGTGCCGTGGTGGGACAAGGCCTCCACTACCCCCGTCACGCCGGGATTGTTGTCCATCGACACGGCCTTTTCCATGTCGTTGACGGCCAGAAACACGATCGGCGTTTGCGCAAACAACGTCGTTTGGTGTTCCAGTGCGAAATTCAGGGCGTTGTCGTCGGACACCATCACCACGTCGTAGGGCGCGCGCTTGGACAATTTGTACGAAAATAGCTTGAGGAAATGAGACCGACTGGTTTCGTCGAAAATACGCTTGCTGTCCATGAACTCGATGTCCAGCTTGAGGGCGTGTTTGTCCAGCACCGAGCGCGCCCCCTGCAGGATTTGATTCGTGGTCGGAAACGACGGATGATAGGAGAACAGCAGCAGAACGTGCTTGTTGGCGAGATCGGGGGTGTCCAAGGCCGCCTGGGGCGATGTCCAAAGTACCCAACCCAGCACGCCCATGGCGATTGCGACTTTCCGTATGCGTGCGCGATTCATAGCAGTCGGGGGAGCGGGCTCGGGGGCCCATTTAGGCGGCGTTCGACACCTTTTCCGGTTATCGAGGCGGATCGAGGTCTCGGGGAAGAACGCCGGTCCCCATATAAATGTTCCTCCTTTGATCGCAACGTTCTAGCTACCCGTGGTCTGCCTCAGGGTATTGTATACCTAAGGTAGCACAGCGTTGGAAATTCTGCCTTGGGCAGCGGCGAATGCGATTGGCTCGAGACGCATACCGGAGGGAGCTATCAGGTTTTTCGATCGCCTCCAAGATCTATTTGCTCCCTCCAAGCGCAACGGCGCCGAACTCGCGCAAGCCCGATGTACGCGCATTACCGGGGCGAAGACAACACTATCGAGCGGTCGTTGACGGCCCCGGCGCGACGCTGGATTCGGATCGGCGTCGTCGACTCCGAATCGTGCCGTTCAGGGACGAGACGCGCACGCCATCGCGTTCGAGAGCACGCAAGCGTCGGGTCTCAAAAGTTGCTACGGGGCAATCGCGCCAATTCCTCGGCACAAGCTTCAGTCGTCTCTCCGGAACCACGCCGCGCCCGTGTGACCTACGGGTTCGTACTCAAACGCCGCACCAAACGCACCCGCAGTTACACGACTAATTCGTGACCGGGCTCTCGATCGGTTTGCCGTCGACATCGAAATAGCGCACGGTCAGGCACCGGTCCTGTTCGTAGACGTATTCTTCGTAGGACGTCAAACGACCGTCCGGGGAGAGGTAGTCCGCCCTTACCGGTCGACCTTTTTCGTTGAGCCAGTATCTTTTACTGTATATCGGCCGTTTGTCCTTGTCGAACATGGTCGTGAACGATTCGTGCGTGTTGTTGCCCTCGTACTCGTAGGCGGTGAAATGATCCACTTCGCCGTTTCCCAGGTATTTGACGTACCCGATGAGCCGCCGCCTCTCGTCGTGTACGCACACCGTGTGGTTGCTGAGCACACGATCGGAACTATAGTTGGCGACGTGAACGCGCGCACCGTGACCATCGCGTGTGATCACAGTCTGTGCACCGTCTTCCCAATCGTGAACTTCTATGCTGATCTCTGGGAAACGCATGTCTCGCAAGACTACTATCTAACTCAGTTCGATGCCGATTGTTGTTTTTGTATGCCGAAACCGTAGCACAAAGCTTTCGATCTGCAACTGCATGTATCTATTTACCGCGATTGAAGCGCGTCGATCAATCCTCCGAATGAGATAGTGTGGGAGAGGTTGAGCACAGGTCTGGTTCTGTGCTTGGCGTGTTTGTTACGGCACATTAGAAGAGCGACACGGAAAGCCCGAACCACAACGAACAGCTTGATCTGCGTTCATATAACGAGCGTAAAACAAAAGCTTTCAACTTTTTGAATGCGGCGGGCGCTGCGCACGGCGCGGCAGGTGGAGGAGCACATGCTACGCACCACCGAACATCGGAGGTTTTTCATCGTTTGTCGAGCACGCTTTTTCACCGCGCGCCGTAACGATAGTTTACTTTCACCGTTGAGAATCGCGGCATGGCCGGAGCGCACGGCAAGATAGGCCGCAAACTTCAGGCGATTGTGTCCCGACCGCTTCCCTCGATTGCTAAATCGACAAGCAAACTATCGTAACGGCGGTTCCCGCCCGACATAGTCGAGACCCGGTCGATCGACGTAACTCGGCAGCCCGGCCGAAGGTGACCGCGATGGCGTCCATCGATCACGTCGGTTTCGCGGCCTGGGGGCGACCTGCGAAACCAGGCAATTTGCGGAAGCCGTGTCTAATCCGCAGAAGGCGCGTCGGTCCTGCCGGCTCGCGGCTGCGCGCTGAAATACAGGAGCGGAATCACGAACAATGTGAGCGCCGTGGAAGCGAAGGTTCCGAAAATGAGAGAAATCGCCAATCCACCGAAGACCGGATCCACGATCATGACCAAGGTGCCGAGAATAATGGCGAGCGCAGTCAAGGTGATGGGCCGCAGGCGCGTAACGCCGGCCTGGAGCACCGCTTCACGCAGATCGTGGCCCTGTTTTCGATATTCCAGGATGAAGTCGATGAGCAACAGCGAATTGCGAA
>JBFGKR010000070.1:0-7949 GCA_041576575.1 Arenicellales bacterium
AGATATGCCGGCCGGTGACGAATAGGGTGAAGCAGGCGAAGGCGGATCATTACGCCAGTGACTGCCCCATGGCGGGCGATCAAATCGCCAACGGATTGGGCGACGGGAGTGCGCCGGAACACCCCCTGGCCTTGCTGCGCCGGGCTTACGGTCTCTAGTCAAACTGCGAGCAGTCTCGGAGTAATAATATGAATAAACTGACACGTAGCGATTTGTATTCCCTGGAGGAATACTCCGATCTGCGGACGGAATTTCGGAAAAGGGTCAGAGAACACAAGAAAAATCGTATCGTTGCTGTCGGAGACCACGCCACGCTTCATTTCGAGGACCGTTTGACGATGCAGTACCAAATCCAGGAGATGTTGCGTGTAGAACGCATCTTCGAGGCCGAAGGCATCGATGAGGAGCTGGCCGCCTACAATCCCCTTATACCGGATGGCAGTAACCTCAAAGCGACCTTTATGATCGAGTATCCCGATCCGGTAGAAAGAAAACGCGCCCTTGCGAAACTCATCGATATCGAGGATCGTGTATGGATGCGCGTCGACGGCTTCGATCCCACCTGGGCAATCGCAGACGAGGACATCGAGCGTGAAAGTGCGGAAAAGACCTCGTCGGTACATTTTCTACGTTTTGAATTCACGCCGGAATCGATAGAGGCCGCAAGACAGGGGGCGCAGATCGGCGTCGGCATCGAACACGACCAATACCGGGTGCGTATCGACGCGCTGCCGCGGGCGGTGCACCAGGCCCTAATCAAGGATTTCGATTGATGCGTACCTGCGACCGAATCCTCGGGGTCGACTGATCGAGTTACGCGCTCATTCGCAAGATCTGCGACACACCCAAAACAATTCCCCAGTGACTGCCTTTTCTAATACCGCTTGCGGCGGCGGTTTCACCCTTGGACTGTGTAATCGTGTATGATAACGCGCCGAGGGAATGGCACGGAGAACAACGAAAACTCGTTAGCGAGTATGAGTGCGGTTTACGACTCGTCTGCGATAGAAGTATTGACCGGCCTGGAACCGGTACGAAAACGGCCTGGGATGTACACCCAGACCGAGCGCCCCAATCACCTGGTCCACGAGGTCGTCGATAACAGCGTAGACGAAGCAATCTCCGGCTACGCCGACACGGTGCAGATCGTGCTGCACGAGGACGATTCCATCACCGTGGCTGACAACGGGCGCGGTATGCCGGTGGACAAACACAAAGACGAGGGGGTGTCGGGAGTCGAGGTCATCCTCACTCGTCTTCATGCCGGCGGCAAGTTCTCTCACAAGACGTACCGATTTTCAGGTGGGTTGCATGGTGTCGGTGTGTCGGTGGTCAACGCCTTGTCGAAGCGACTTGAAGTTTGGGTGCGCCGGCAGGGAACGGAGTTTCATATGCGCTTTTCCAACGGACACAAGCGCACGGAGTTGAAACCGGTCGCCAAGGTCGCCAAACACGTCAGCGGCACAGTGCTGCGGTTCTGGCCCGACCCGGTTTTTTTCGACACCGTCAAGATTCACGTTCCTAGATTGAAACGCCTGTTGCGGGCGAAAGCGGTCCTGTGCCCGGGCCTTACGATCAGTTTTAGAGATGAGAGCAATCCCGACAACGACGAGGACTGGTGGTTCGAAGCCGGCCTGAATGAATATCTCGCGGTTGAGCTCAACGGTTATGAGTGCATTCCGGCAAAACCCTTCACCGGTCATTTTCAAGGAAACGACGAAGAAGCGGACTGGGCGGTCGCCTGGTCGACGGAGAACCCGGAGCAGATTGCCGAGAGTTATGTCAACCTCATTCCGACTCCGCAGGGTGGGACACATGTGAATGGATTGCGCACGGGATTTACGGATGCGGTTCGGGAGTTTTGTGAGTTTAGGGAACTGCTGCCGCGGGGAGTGCGTCTGACACCCGATGACGTTTGGAGCAAATGCAACTATGTGCTGTCGGTGCGCTTGAAGGACCCGCAGTTTACCGGTCAGACCAAGGACCGACTGTCTTCCCGCGAGACTGCCGTGTTCATGGCGGGCATCGCTAAGGATGCCCTCAGTTTGTGGCTGAATCAAAACATTGTAGACGCTGAAGCTATCGCTCGTTTGGCGATAGAAACCGCTCAGGTGCGATTGCGGGCTCGCAAACGCGTGGAACGAAAAAAGGTGAGCAGCGGTCCGGCTTTGCCGGGCAAGCTCGCGGACTGCACTAGTCAAGACCTCGAGTTCACCGAATTGTTCTTGGTCGAAGGCGACTCCGCCGGTGGCTCTGCGAAGCAAGCTCGAAATCGGGAATATCAAGCAATCATGCCGCTGCGCGGCAAGATTCTGAATACATGGGAAGTCGATTCGAGCGAGGTGCTGGCCTCGCAGGAGGTGCATCACATCGCAGTGGCGCTCGGAGTCGATCCAGGTTCGAGTAGTCTGGAGGGGTTGCGCTACGGCAAGGTCTGCATACTTGCCGATGCCGATTCCGATGGCGCTCATATTGCCACGCTGTTATGCGCACTGTTTGTTCGTCATTTTCGCACACTGGTGGAAGCGGAAAGAGTCTTTGTAGCGATGCCCCCCCTGTATCGTATCGACGTCGGCCGAGAAGTCTTTTACGCCCTCGATGACGAGGAAAAAAAAGGGTTCCTGGATCTGATCGCTGCGGAAAAACTGCGAGGAAAGGTCAACATACAAAGATTTAAAGGGCTCGGCGAGATGAATCCTATGCAATTGCGAGAGACCGTCATGGATCCCCAGACTCGGCGTCTGGTTCAGTTGCAGATCCGAAGCGGTGACGGCACTCATAAGGTTTTGGACATGTTGTTGGCGAAAAAGCGCTCGGCAGACCGCAAGGCCTGGCTGGGGAGTAAGGGCGACCAGGTAGACGTGGTTTGACCCAGCACTCACGCTCAATGAGTCCGTAGATCATGCCCAAGAAGCGAATTTCTACCTCCCGCGACGGTCAGCGTTCGTTGTTGGACGCCGCGCTCCCGCGATCGGAGGTGGAGCGGTTGCCGCTGTCGACGTTCACCGAACGCGCTTATCTCTACTATTCAATGTACGTCATTCTGGATCGTGCGTTGCCGTTCATCGGAGACGGGATGAAACCGGTGCAGAGGCGGATTGTCTATGCAATGTCGGAACTGGGACTGCACGCCGCCGCGAAGTACAAGAAATCCGCGCGCACGGTCGGGGATGTCATCGGGAAGTTTCATCCCCATGGCGATGCCGCATGCTACGAAGCGATGGTGCTGATGTCGCAGCCGTTCAGCTATCGTTATCCGCTCGTAGACGGTCAAGGCAACTGGGGATCGTCTGATGATCCCAAGTCGTTTGCGGCGATGCGCTATACGGAGTCCAGACTGACCCGTTACGCGCAAAGCTTGCTATCGGAAGTCGACCAAGGAACGGTAGATTGGATACCTAACTTCGACGGTACGCTCGATGAACCCCGGGTGTTACCGGCACGCTTGCCCAACGTCCTGCTCAACGGCGCCTCGGGGATTGCGGTCGGCATGGCTACGGACATTCCGCCCCACAATATTCGTGAAGTGGTAGCGGCGTGCGTGCATTTGCTGAAGTCGCCGCGTGCCACCGTGCGAGACCTGTGCGCTCTTGTCAAAGGGCCGGATTTCCCCACGGAGGCGGAGATCATTACACCCGAGGAGGAGATACGCGAAATCTATACGGTCGGCAGCGGGTCCATACGACAGCGCGCGGTCTGGGAACAGGAAAACGGTAACGTCGTAATCAATGCGCTGCCGTATCAAGTATCGGGCTCCAAAGTGTTGGAGCAGATCGCGGGCCAGATGGAGGCGAAGAAACTGCCCATGGTCGCGGATTTGCGAGACGAATCGGATCACGAAAGTCCAACCCGTTTGGTGATCGAGCCCCGCTCCAATCGAGTAGACGTGATGGCGCTGATGAACCACTTGTTCGCGACCACCGACTTGGAACGCAGCTATCGCGTGAACCTGAACATCATCGGCCTCAACGGGCGTCCGGCAGTGTTCAATCTGCGCGATGTGCTCAGCGAGTGGTTGAAGTTTCGCATTGAAACCGTTCGCAGGCGGCTGCAGTTCCGGCTCGACAGGGTGGTTCTGCGACTGCATATTCTCGACGGATTGCTGATTGCGTTCCTGAATATTGACGACGTCATTCGCGTCATCCGCAGGCAGGACGATCCCAAACCGGTACTGATGGAGCGATTCGAGCTCACAGAGGAGCAGGCGGAAGCGATTCTCGATCTCAAGCTGCGTCATCTAGCCAAACTGGAGGAAATCAAGATCAAGGCGGAGAGGAAGGATTTGCGTCACGAGCGCGATCTGTTGTACGCCACCTTGAAGTCCGACGCGCGTCTGCGAAGAAAGGTCCGAGACGAGCTGGTGGCCGATGGAGACGCCTACGGCGATCCAAGACGATCTCCGATCCGGAGACGGGAGGCCGCCAGGGCGATGGATGTTGCCGCGCTTATTCCCACCGAAACCGTGACCGTAGTGCTGTCTAAAAACGGTTGGGTCCGCGCCGCGAAAGGGCATGACATCGATCCGCGTTCCCTCGGATATAAGTCCGGAGATGCCTTTCATCATGCGGCGATGGGTAAATCCAATCAGTCTGCCGTTTTCCTGGATTCAAGCGGCCGTACTTATACTTTGCCGGCCCATAATCTGCCCTCTGCCCGCAGCCAGGGGGAGCCGCTGAGCAGCAGCTTGACACCGCCTAAGGGGGCTACTTTCGCCGGGGTCATGCTCGGTGAGGAGGAAGCGCTGCACGTCGTCGGTACCGATATCGGATACGGATTTATCGCCCGGTTGGGGGATCTGTACACAAAGAACAAGAAGGGCAAGACAACATTGCGTGTGCCGGCCGGCGCCCGCGTGTTGGCGCCCGAGCATATTACAGACCTGGATACCTGTCGAATCGCGGTGGTGACGACGGCGGGATATCTACTTAGTTATTCCGTCTCCGAGCTACCGCACTTGGCCCGGGGGAAGGGCGTAAAAATCATCAATATTCCAGTCAAACGAATCAAGTCGGGGGATGAGCGCGTCCTCGCGGTCGCGGTCCACGCGCCCGATCAGAGCCTGGTCATTCACGCGGGAAAGCGATATCTGCGGTTGAGGCCGGGCGACCTCGAGCACTATGCTGGCAGCCGCGGCTTGCGAGGGCGTAAGCTGCCGCGCGGATTCCAAAACGTACGAGAAGTAGAGGTCGTCGGGGGGGGCTAAGGCTTGAATTCGACCACGTGGTCGCGCGTGTCCTCTTCGGTTTCTTCTTCATCGGTAATAGCAAAATAATCGTCCGCAAACAGGGGTTCGCTGGGACGGATCTCCGCGCCCATGCGTCGTATGTCTTCCCAGATCGCTCCGTCCGGATCATCAATCACGGTGCGCGCCAGCTTGGCTTGACGCATGAACTCATCGCCTTCGCCCAGTATGCGCAGAACGCGCAGCAGCTGCAGTCGAAATTCGGTGTTATCGGGCTCTTTGTCGACCAAGCGCGCCAAGAGGTTTTTAGCGTCGTTGTAGTAGCCGCCGTTAATGTAAAGCTCCAGCTCTTCGAGTACGTCGGTCTCGCTGACTTTCATCGCCAGCTCGGAATCTCTCAGGTCACCGATCAGGAATTCCGTGCCCAATCCCAGCGTCTCCCGCAGTTGCTCGCTCTCGTCGACTTCGTGAAGCGTGTCGGTAGAGTCGTCGGAACGTCCGTCGTCTAGTTTTTCTTTGGTTCGTTCTTCGGTTCGTTCTTCAACGGAAGTCATAAAACTGGGTTCTTGGTCTTCCACTCTAACGGGAGGAGGTGTCACCGCCCGCGCGTACAGTGCGCTGGTCTCGCCACGGTCGCGCGGCGACGTCCCCTCGGCCCTGCGCCGGATGACTAACCACACTAAAAGAGCGCCGGCGACGAGGACCGCTAGGCCCAAAACAACGTTTCTAGGCGTCAATGATCCCGTAATGGAGCGCGACGACTTCGGCGCGGATGCCATGGACGCCGTCACCGCTTCCAACTTTTGTTCCAGCCTCGTAATTTGTTGTTCACGGGTTAAGAGTTGATCCTGCAGAGTTTTGACCAGCCCTTCCAGACGTGCTACGTCTGCCGATACGGCTTGCCGGTCGCTGGGGGGAGTCCGCGCGCCCGAACGAGCAGCGTCGCTTTCGTTCTCCGTTGCCGATTCCTCCGGCGATTTTTTGGGGCGTTGGTCATTTCCGGCGGTGTCGGTCGCGACCGCAACCTTTGCCGTCGGATCGAGAAGTTGGCTCAGGCGGGCATCCGACGGAATCGCCGCCGCAAGTCCCGACACCGTACTGTTGATCTCCAGCCTTGGCGCGAGGTCAAAACCCAGCTCGGGAGCGTGTACTTGCATCGTCGCGCCACGATCCGCTATGGGCGGAATTGTAAGTTGGGGCGCCATCGCGGAAACCTCGGCACTCCCGGACGCGGTTGCTCCGTACGCGGCCGTTTGTTGCGCGGCCAGCGCGGCGATCGCCTCGTGTGTCGAGGTCCTCGCCAATGTGTCCGGCGCGGGCATGTTGAGATACACCCCGGCCTTCAGTGCGTGGGCATTGTTGTTCAAAAATGCGGTGGGATTGGTCAGATACAACCCCCAGGTCATGCGTGACATGCCCACTCCAAAGGGGCCACGAACGCGGTCCGCTATATGGGAGAGGGTTTCGCCCGGTCTCACCGGACCGTATCGACCCGCTGTTTGTGTCGACTCCGCGCTCGCGGCGGCCGCGGGTTTCGCAATCAATGCCTGAGGCCGGGGTGGCGGCGCAAGCTCCGCCAATGCAGTGGATCGCGTCTGCGTCGTTTGAGTCGGGTACTCGATGGGGTCCAGGAGCAGCGTGTATCCCCTGATGAATCCGGAATGAGCCGATTTGAATTCCAGCATAACCGCTACGAACGGTTCGTTGATCGGCTGCTTCGTGCTGATACGAAGCGTCGCAGACGATCCAGAGAGGGGTTCGACTTCAAAGCGTAAATTACGCAACTGCGGTGAGAATTCGTAACCGAATTCCTGAAAGGCGAGCTCCGGCGCGACTCCGACAGCCAGTTGCTGCTGCTCTTTCGGTGAAATATTCGTGAGCGGGATCTCGACCAACAGCGGCTGGTCCAGATACGACCGCACTATGGCGTTTCCCACGGTCACGGCGTCGCTCGTTCCCGCGACGCCGAGGCAGAAAAATGCCACGATCGGTGCCCTAAAATACCGCCGCAGTGCGTTTTTATAATAGTTGATTGCCATCAGTATTAGCTAAACACCACACCCGCTGGACACCTTTATTATTAGTACACTATAGTCCACGAAATTCAGAAAGTTCAATGAATTGGTGGACATATCTGAGTCATTCCATAGTTCTTCACACCATCTGTACGCGGTCGTTCTCAGCCTCTATGTGGGCCGGTCCGAAAGATGTGACCGAGGGCTCTGTTTCGGCTTTTTGCGTCAACGCCTCAGCGGCATTCTGTGTATCTATCTTGGATGTATAGCTGATTTTTGAGCGGTTTGCTGTCTGTGTTCGGCAGATCGACGTTGCAACAGCCCCGATGTGCCGGTTGTAAAAGGCCGCACGCTGGTCTACGGGATCTCCGGCGCGGAACACGAAGAGACGGCCAAGCGCTTGGCGCCTACCGCCCGCTGCTCGTCGATGCGCCCCCGGACCACGGGAGAAGTCCAACCCGTGTGCGGTGATGCGATCGGCGCGCGGTAACACAGGCCGTCCCGGCGGGTGGAGTCCGTGCCTCCGCCGGGTTTCCCATGAAATCTGTAGGGTCTTTCGAGACACCCGACCCGCGGGACGCTCGCCGGCCTGGACGGCCATAGCGCCGTCGCGATTTGCGGCGCAAGACGTGCGTCGATACCGACGCCCGCCCGCAGGCGGCGCGCTTCTAGCGCGGGAACAGCTCTAACGACTCGGAATACCGCTTAGTCAATTCATGGTCTGGCCCGAGTATCGCGATGATCGCCAGGAT